>JBOHCW010000219.1:0-5578 GCA_050725375.1 Actinocrinis sp.
GGAGCGAGCCCGCAGGAGATCATGGAGGCGATCTGGGTTGCCGCCGAGATGCGCGCCGGCGGCGCTTACGCCCACTCCACCCTCGCCCTGCACGCGCTGGAAGAAGACTGACCGACCGCCGGCCCGGGTTGCCTGGCCGCCGGGGCGTTGTGCGGCCGCCGCGGCGAACAGCAGCGTGCCGGATCGCCGAGACGGCGGCGGGTAGCCGACGTCGATAGGCCGGACCGAACGGCCACCAGGCCTCGGCCCGAGTATCACCGCAACGGGGATGGGTAAGGAGGAGTCGCGATGAAGCCGAAGGTGAAGATCGCTCGCGTGTACGAGGACACGCCGGCGCAGGATGGGTTGCGGGTGTTGGTGGACCGTATCTGGCCGCGTGGTTTGAAGAAGGAGGCGGCGCACTTGGACCGGTGGGCCAAGGATGTCGCGCCCTCGACGCAGTTGCGTACCTGGTACGGCCACGACCCGGAGAAGTTCGAGGAGTTCCGCCGCCGTTACGGTGCCGAGCTGGCTGAGCCGCAGCGCGCGCAGGCGTTCGCGCAGCTACAGCAGCTGGCGCACGACAAGCCGCTGCTGCTGCTCACTGCCACCCGCGATCTCGGGCACAGCCAGGCTGCCGTGCTCGCCGAGAAACTGCGCTAAGCGCGGCGCCGGGCCGACCGCACTGCCGCCTACCGGCGCTGTTACCGGTCCGCGATGAGGGTTCCCTCGGCGCCGCGTTGGGCGTCGGCGAGCCGGTGATCGATGATCGTGTACGTGCCGGGCGCGGGCGGGGTGAACTCCACGAAGCCGCCCTCGCCTGGCTGTAGATCGAGTTCCTGGGCGGCGCCGTGCGCGGCGTTGCCCGGTGTCAGCTGGTAGGCGCCCTCCTTGAACACCGTGTCGAACTGGACGCCGACCACGTGGAAGGCGCTCGGCTCGCTCGGCCCGGCGTCCAGGACCCAGATGCGCACGCGCTGCCCGGCGCGCACGTGGATCGGCGCGTATGTGTACTGGTTCGGGTAGCCGTTGAAGACCACGAAGTCCGGCTCGGCGGCCAGCAGCCTGCCCATCGACGGCACGCCGCCGCCGGCGCCCAGGTAAAGCTCGGACTGCACCATGACCAGCGAGGCCGCGGTGGCCGGCAGGGTCGGCGGGTCGATGACGACGGCTCCGTACATGCCCATCGCGACGTGCTGGATCAGCGGGGCGGTGCCGCAGTGGTACATCCAGATGCCGGAGTGCTCGGCGGTGAACTGGTAGGTCAGCTCGCCGCCGGGCCGGATCGGTTTCATCATCGCCTGTGGGGCGACCTGTCCGGCGTGAAAGTCGATCGAGTGCTCCATCGTCGTGGTGTTGATGACGTGCACGGTGAACACGTCGCCGACGCGGCCGTGCAGCACCGGGCCGGGAACGGTGCCGTTGTACGTCCACAGCCGCTGCGTGACGCCCGGCGCGAGCTGCACGGTGGTTTCCTGCACGCGCAGCGTCACGTCGTGGATCGTGCCGCCCGCCGCCGGTCTGAGGGCGGGATCGTAGGCGCGCCATGTCGGAGGCGGAAACGTGGAGACGCCGGCCGGCTGCGTGCTCAGAGTCGACATCGCCATCGCGTCCGGGTTCGCGGCCACGACGCGGATGTGCAGCGTCATGCCCGCTTCGCGGTGACCGGCGACGGTGCACCAGGCTTGGGTGTCATGGTCGATCCGGCCGAAGTCCACGGTCTGCTGCTGCGCGGGAGCCAGCATGCGCGTGCCGTGCGTACCGTCCAGACGCAGATCATGCGTCATGTGGCCGGAATTGCGCACGCTGAGCACCAGGTCCGCCCCCGGCGCGACGGTGATCACCGAAGGGCTGACGGAGAACTCGTTCAACTGCACGGGTACTGCGACGCCGGATTGCGCGGCGGTGCCGGCGCCCGGTCCGCTCTTGACGGCGCGGGACGGCCAGGCGCCACTGGCGACGAGCGCGAGGACGACGGCGGCCACGGCGATCGAGCCAAGGGCGATGTATTCGTGCCCGTCCAGCATGCGCGTGCGGGGCCGAACTGACGGATCCGACCCAGGTGTCTCGCGCGGCGGCCTGCGCACGGCGAACAGCGCCGCCAGGACGAACAGGGGGAAGGTGCCGAATCCGGCGATCACACCGAGCCAGCCGGCCGCGCGCCACTCTGGGTCCTGCGCCACGGCCAGGATCAGGACGCCGACATTGCCCAGTGTCGCGCGGGCCGGCCAGCCGTAGTCGAGTATCCGGGACATCAGCCGGTTGCCGGACGGCCCGCCGCCCACCGTGACCGGGAGCAGGAACCCCAGTGCCCCGCTCAGGATCTGCGCGACGACGCCGAGGCCGAGCAGCGGAACCAGGACCCGGTCCAGCAGCGAGTCGGCCGCGGCCGGCCCGCGGGCCAACGCGCCGACGTCGAGGGCGAGCGCGGCGAGCAGCCAGGCGTTGCCCGCCAGCAGCGCCCACGGGGAGGCCGAGCGCGGCCGCTTGGCGCGCAACTCCAGCACGGCAGGCCACAGCGAGTACGCCACCGCCGCGGTGTAGAGCGTCATCCCGGCCGCGGCGAGCCAGTGCACAGGGCGGATATCCACACTGAGCAGCAGCCCGGCCACGCTCGTCGCAAGACCGGCGACCATGCCGATCAGGACCCTGCGGGCGACGGCCGGCGCCTGCTGCGCCATCCGTGTGCGCAGTACCGCGGGCCACAGCATGAACTGCGTGCCGATCACGCTGAGACCCAGCCAGCCGAGCAGATTCAGGTGCGCGTGCATGAGCACCACCGCGCGCTCCCACGCGTCGGACTGCGCGGCGTCGGAGGCGAGCACCGCGCCGAGACTCGCGCCGAGCGCCAGCGAGACCCCACCCGCGACGTAGTAGCGCACGGTAACGCGCAGGCGGCCCGGCAGTGTCGCGGCGCGGGCCATCGCGACGAGGCTGACCGTGTGCGCGATGACGGCCACGACGACCAGCCCCGCGCCGACGACGGCGAGCGCGGTGAGCGGCAGCGCGACTCCGGTCAGGACCGAGACGATTCCGGCGTTCAGCAGGGCCAGGCGTACGTGCGCCGGGGTCTCCGAACCGAGCCGGGCGTGCAAGAAAGCCTGCGCGAAGTGGCGGCTCCAGACGAACACCGCGTTGGTGGCCGCGCCGAGCACGAGCAGATGCAGCGCCAGCCACATCGGGACCGGGAGCAGTCGATGCGCCGTGATCGCCGCGAGTGCCGCGACCAGGTACGCCGCCACGACCGCGGCGGCCGCCACATGCCTGCGCCGGCGCGGCCGCGGCGCGCTCGAGCCGGCCAGCGGCAACCGCCGATACCCGGCGGCCTGCGAGCCGGCGGCATCAGCGGCATCGGTCAGCGATTCGGCCACCGCACGCTCCCCTCAATTTACACAAGCAGCATAGTGGAAACCAGTGGAGGGTATTGCGCCGCCGCGAGGCGCGGCAGGGGCGTTGGTCCCGCGCGTGAAGAGGTCGTTTGATTCCGTTTCGGGGCTCACGCAACGCAATCGGGGCTTTCGGTGTGCCGTGTATGTCGGGAACGGCACAGCGAAACGGCCTAGCGGCGGGCCTGGCAAGGCGCCGGGTTGTTCCCATACTTGGTTGTATGGGGACGACCCGGCAACGCGGCCAGGGTCGTCGATCGGCCGTTTCGCCCCCGACACGGAATCAAACGACCTCTCAGGCACGCGCAGTGATGTCGGGGCCGCTGAGGCGTCGCAGACGCGCGGGACCATCGGCCCTGTTTTTGACAGCACAGATGTTTGTTAAATGGTCGTGACGGGCGCGCGACAGCGGCCCGAGGACGGCTTTCGCACTGTGGAGGTAGCCATGAGGCCGGTCGTGATCGCGGACTTCAACAGCCCGCTGTGTTACCTGGCCGGGTTGTGGGTCGATCAGCGCCTGGCCGGCGGCGCCGAGGTCGACTGGCGCGCCGTCGAGCACGCCCCCGGCCTGTCCGCTCTCGGCGTCCCGGCCGCCGGTGCGCCCGCGTTCGCGCGCGAGTTGGCCGAGGCCGCGCGGCTGCCGACGCCGCCGGGCACGGACGAACTGCCCGCCGCCCTGCCCCAGATCATCACCAACACCCGCGCCGCCGTCTCCGCCTACGCAGAGGCGATCACCGACGGCGTGGAGGACGAGATCCGCCGCCGGCTGCTGCACGCGATCTGGATCGAGCGGCGGCACCTGAGCAGCGCCTACGAGGTGCGCCGGATCCTTGCCGACGTGATGTGGCCGCGGGTGCCGCTCGGCCCGTACCTCAGCACCACGCTGCCGCGACCGATGAGCGGCGACCCGGACCCGTGGAAGGCCACCCGCCGGCAGGGCGGCACCATCGCCCCGGACGGGGGTCCGCTGACCACGATCGCTTACCGGCGCATCCGCACCTGGCGCGAGCAATGGCGCGAGCTGGGCCGGCCGCGGCTGCCGATCCTGATCGACGCGCACGGCACGCTGCACGAGGCGGCGGACGCGGTCCTGGCACTGGCCGGCCGGCCGCCGCGCCAGGCACCCGCACCCGAACTGTCAACGGAACGGCCGGACGCAGCAGCCGCCGATCTGACACGCACACCTAGTTTCCACTAGGCTGTATCGGCTAAAATGGGGTGATGGACACCGACAGAACGCTGGCCGACCCGGCACCGGCGGCCGCACTGGGCGAAAGCCGCTCCCGCGTGCTGGACCTGCTGCGTGCTGCGGACACCCCGGTCGGCGTGCAGGAGATCGCCGAGCGCGCCGCGCTGCACCCGAACACCGCGCGCTTCCACCTCGACGGCCTGGTCGAGGCGGGAATGGTCGAGCGCTACAGCGAGAGCAGCGGACAGCCTGGCAGGCCACGCACCGTTTTCCGGGCCCGGCCCGCCGCGGCGGCCACCGGCCAGCGCAGCTACCGGCTGCTGGCCGAGATGCTGACCACGCTGATCGCCGAGAACGTGCCGCAACCTGTACTGGCCGCGACCGAGGCCGGCCGGGTGTGGGGCGGCTACCTGACGCAGCGCCCGGCGCCGTTCGAGCGCGTTGACGCGCAGGAGGCGGTGGCGCGCATGGCCGGCGTCCTGAGCGAGATCGGCTTCGATCCCGCGGCCGACACCCCGCCGCCCGCGAGCGGCGGGAAAGCGGCGACGGACCTGCGGGTACGGCTGCGCCACTGCCCGTTCCGCGAGGTCGCCGAGCGCCACCAGGACGTGGTCTGCGCCCTGCACCTGGGCCTGATGCAGGGAGCCTTGGGGGAGCTGCGCGCGCCGGTGAGCGCCGACCGGCTCGACCCCTTCGTCGAACCGAGCCTGTGCATCGCCCACCTGAGCACCACGACGGCGACACGCGGCGGCGGCCACGATCGGCGCTGATCCACGGCCGCCCGTGCCCGAACCGCCAACGGCCCGGCTCTATCGCAGCGGTGGCGGTAGCGCGGCGAGCACATAGGTCACGGACGCACCTCCCGGCCGTCTGCCGCGCGATTCTCATGATGTCCGTACGTGCAAATGTGGGGGCCGCTCGCTCCCGAACCAGCCACGCCTCAGTTTCCTGGCCGGCGCCGTGCGCGCAGCGCGAGCGTCGCCATCGTCGCGAGGAACGCGAGGATGGCGACCTCGTTCAGTAC
>JBOHCW010000220.1:0-6777 GCA_050725375.1 Actinocrinis sp.
CCCGGCGTCGGCCCGGTCGCGGTGCGCGCCCACCTGGCGCCGTTCCTGCCCAACCACCCGCTGCACCCGGTGGCCGGCCCGCAGCGCAGCGGCGGCGGCCCGGCGGTCGGCCCGGTCTCGGCGGCGCCGTGGGGCTCGGCGGGCATCCTGCCGATCCCGTGGGCGTACATCAGGCTGATGGGCGCCGACGGCCTCAAGCGCGCCACCCAGGTCGCGGTGCTCGCCGCGAACTACGTCGCGGCGCGCCTGGCCCCGCACTTCCCGGTGCTCTACACCGGCCCGGGCAACCTGGTCGCGCACGAGTGCATCCTGGACCTGCGGGAGATCACCAAGCAGACCGGCGTGAGCGTCGAGGACGTGGCCAAGCGGCTGATCGACTACGGCTTCCACGCCCCCACCATGTCGTTCCCGGTCGCCGGCACGCTCATGGTCGAGCCGACCGAGTCCGAGGACCGCGCGGAACTGGACCGCTTCTGCGACGCGATGATCGCGATACGCGCCGAGATCGACCAGGTCGGCGCGGGAGTGTGGGACGCGCAGGACAACCCGCTGCGCCAGGCCCCGCACACCGCCGCGGCCCTCGCGGGCGAGTGGACGCACCCGTACGAGCGCACGGTCGCGGTCTTCCCCGGCGGCCCGGCCCAGGCGGCCGACAAGTACTGGCCGCCGGTGCGCCGTATCGACGGCGCCTACGGCGACCGCAACCTGGTGTGCTCCTGCCCGCCGATCGAGGACCTCGCCGAGGGCTGAGCGTCCACGATGTGAGGCACCGTCAAGAAGGCGCCGTCCCGAGATCGGGACGGCGCCACAGGTCGGAGACCGCGTGCGGCAGCCGGCCGATGGCCGACACGTCGGTCTCGCCGCTCGCCGACTTCAGCTCGCCTGACGGCCGCGCTCAGCGGGCGCGGGAGGGCAGGGTGGCTCGGCCGGGCAGCAGCGCGCCCAGGTCGTCGAAGGCGATCACGCCGTTGCACAGCAGGGACCAGCCCTGCTCGGGGTGCGACGCGATCACGTGCGCTCGATACCGGTCGGCCGCGTCGGACGGCGGGCACGGCGGGTTGTGTTTGCACGCTCCGGCACCGACGCCGACCAGCGACGCGCGCGCGGCCGCGCCGGCCAGTGCCTTGGATCCGCCCTTGCCAACCGTGTGCGCGGGGGCCGCGCCCGGGGTGGTAGCAGGCATCTTGATCCCTCCTTCGGGACAAGCTCGTTCGCCTCTGTCCACCAGTGTCCGCCCGGCCACCGACACAGGAGGGCTTTCGCCACGCGAAGCGCCCCAACGCGCCGAGGAACTACCCGAACGGGCGGGATTGGTCTAGCCCAATTGGGCCATACCGTCCCGCCCGCTGTCCAGCACCCCGCCGCCGCGCGTTACAGGGGCTTCACACACCGTCGACCACCGCGTGACCACGGACCGCCGACGCGCCCCGCGCGCGTGCTACCGGCGGCCCTCGCCGTCCGCGTCGTCGGACTCGGCCTGGATCGCGATGCTCTGCTGCTCCTGCGCGCGATCACCGTCCGAGCCGCCGATGCCGCGCTTGACCGAGTCCAGGATCGTCAGACCCTGGCTGACCAGGCCCGCGGCGATCTCACCGAGGCCGTCCGCGCCGTTGAGCACGTTCACGTTCGCCCCGGCCAGGCCGCGCGCGGCCTCCTTGACGATCTGCGGCAGCTGGTCGATCAGCATCCGGTCGAGCGCGACCCGGTTGTTGGAGTTCGCGGCCTCCGCCAGGATCCGGGTGCGCTCCGCCTCCGCGATCGCCAGGAGCCTGATGCGCTCGGCGTCCGCCTCGGCGGGCTTGACCACCTCGGCGACCAGCTGCTGCTGGCGCAGCTCGGCCGCGCGCTGGGCCAGCTCGGTCTGCGCCGCGAGCACCTCGCGCTGCGCGTTGGCCTGCGCGAGCGGGCCGGCCTGCGCCGCCTCGGCCTGCGCCCGGTCGATCTCCGCCTTGTACTGCGCCTGCACCACCGCGGTCTGGCGCCCGTACTCGGCCTGGTTGCGCTGCGCCTCCTGCTGCGCCTGCGTCGAGGCCTGCGTCGCCTGGGCCTGCGCGATCTGCGCCTGGCGCTGGATCGCGGCCTTGTGCGGCGCGCTCATCGCGTCGATGTAGCCGCTGCCCATGTCGTCGATCGACTGGATCTGCAGCGAGTCCACGATCAGCCCGATCTTGACCATCTCCACCTTGGAGGTGTCCAGCACCTCGCTGGCCAGCTTCTGCCGCTCGGTGACGATCTCCTCCACCGTCATCGACCCGATGATCGAGCGCAGGTGCCCGGCGAAGATCCGCCCGGTCAGCACCGACATCTGGTTCTGGTCGGACAGGAACCGCTGCCCGGCGTTGACCACGCTCTCGGTGTCGTTGCCGACCTTGAACGCGATCACGGCGCGCACCGTCAGCGAGATGCCCTGCCGCGTCACGCAGGTCTCGGCGACCTCGGCCTCACACATCGCCAGGGTCAGGAAACGCACCTTGCGGAAGATCGGCAGCACGAACGACCCGTGCCCGGTCACCACCCGGAACGGCGCGCCGCCCTGCCCGCGCTGCCCCCCGGAGATCAGCATCGCCTGGTCGGGGGCGGGCACCTTGTAGCCCAGCATCGCTCACGACTCCTTCAGCCGTACACGTGGATAAGAATCCGGATAAGCAACTCCCGCGGCCGCCCCGGCCGCGGCCCTTCACCCGTCGCCCGCGTCCGGGGCCAGCGGGTCGTCCCACGCGGCCACGTCCACCGAGCGCGCCCCGCGCGCCTCCACCACCAGCACCGTGGTGCCGCGGGGCAGCGGCGTCTCGGACCAGGCCAGAAAGGTTTCCGAACCGCCGCGGATCTTCACCAGGACCTCTCCCGGGCCGACCGCGCCGCGGGTGGCGATCACCAGGACGCCCACGCAGCCGATCGCGGACTCGTCCCGCACCTCGCGCCGCCTCCCCGTCTGCCGCCGTGCGCCGCATCGTCCCTGGACTGGCCACGTTACTCCGGCGCGCGCGTAAGGGTAGCGGCGGGAACGCGCACGGACCGGCGCGATCCGTCGCCGTATGGACCCGGCGCGCGGCGGGTACGCACTGTACACGGGAAATCGCGGCGCGAGGCCGCCCCGGGCGGGAGAGGCAGGGCGTTGGGCGAGCGCGTCAGGTTGACGGAGCTGGGGTTCGACGGAGCGGACAGGGCGCGGTTCCGCAGCCGCCTCGGCGCCTGCCAGCAGGTGCTGGAACGGATGCTGGCCGAGGACAGGTTCGAGAAGGGCCGCAAACTGTGCGGCGTCGAACTCGAACTGGTGCTCCTGGACGCGCGGGGGCGCCCGGCGATGGTCAACAGCGAGGTGCTCGACCAGATCGCCTCGGCCGACTTCCAGACCGAGCTGGGCATGTTCAACCTCGAAGTGAACATCTCCCCGCACAAGCTGGTCGGCACCGTGTTCTCGGAGCTGGCCGAGGAGATGCGCACCGCCCTGCTGTACGCCGACCGGGTCGCGGCCGGCTGCGGCGCCCGGGTCGCGGCGATCGGCATCCTGCCCACCCTCGACGCCGAGCACATGGTGCGCGAGAACTTCTCCGCCGACGACCGGTACGTGCTGCTCAACGACCAGCTCGCCTCGGTGCGCGGGGAGGACTTCCAGCTGAGCATCGACGGCCCCGAGCCGCTGGAGAGCACCTTCGCCACGATCCTGCCGGAGGCGGCGTGCACCTCGGTACAGTTCCACCTGCAGGTGACCCCGGACGGGTTCGCCCCGGCGTGGAACGCGGCGCAGGCGATTGCCGGCCCGCAGGTGGCGCTGGGGGCAAACTCGCCGTTCCTGTTCGGGCGCCGGCTGTGGCACGAGACGCGCATCGCGCTGTTCGAGCAGGCCACCGACTCGCGCCCGGCGGAGCTCGCGGCGCAGGGGGTGCGCCCGCGGGTGTGGTTCGGCGAGCGCTGGATCCAGGGCCCGGCGGAGCTGTTCCGGGAGAACCTGACCTTCTTCACGGCGCTGCTGCCGCGCCTGGGCGAGGAGGATCCGGCCGAGGCCCTGGATGCCGGGCGGGTGCCGCACCTGCCCGAGCTGCGGCTGCACAACGGGACCGTGTACCGGTGGAACCGGCCGGTTTACGACGTGGCGCGCGGCAAGCCGCATCTGCGGGTGGAGAACCGGGTGCTGCCGGCCGGCCCGACGGTGATCGACGTGCTGGCGAACGCGGCGTTCTACTACGGGCTGGTGCGGGCCCTGGCCGACTCTGAGCAGCCGGTGTGGCGGCGCCTGTCGTTCGCGGCGGCGCGCAACAACCTGCACGCGGCGGCCCGCGACGGCATCCACGCGAAGCTGGTGTGGCCTGGACGCGGGCAGCTGTCGGCGGCGGACCTGGTGCTGGGCGAACTGCTGCCGCTGGCGGCGGCGGGCCTGGACAAGTGGCGCATCGACCCGAGCGAGCGGGACCTGTACCTGGGGATCATCGAGGGCCGGGCGCGCACCCGGCGTAACGGCGCGGTCTGGCAGATCGAGCAGGTGCGCCACCTGCAGGAGCGCACGGGGCTCTCGCGCGGGGACGCCTTGGCGGCGATGGTGCCGCAGTACGCCGAGCTGGCCCTGGACGGCGCGCCGGTGCACACCTGGCCGGTCGGCTAAGAGGGCGCGGCACTCTGTAGGACGGCGGCGCCCGCGGCGCGCGGCACTCTGTAGGACGGCCGCGCCCGCAGCGCGCGGCTGAAGCGGGGCGGGGGCGGGAGCGTTCCTGGGAACGGGTTATCAGGCTGTCGTGGCAGACTGCGCCGGTAACACCCCGGCAGGCAGGAGGCAGGCACCATGGCCGCGCTCGACAACGCCGCGTCACGCGCCCAGGGCGCCGCGGCCGCGCCCTCGAACGGGTCGCCGGTCAAGGGCGCACAGGCCCAGGACACGCCTGCGCACGACACGGCCGTGGACGGCGCCCCGTTCGACGGCGCGGCCGCCGGGGACGCGCGCCGCGCCTGGCCGGCGCAGTACACCAGGAAGCTGATCGCGTTCGAGGTCGTCGCGGTGCTCGCGGTCTCGCTGGGGCGCTCGGCGGTGAGCGCGTTCATCAGCCTGATGGGATCGCTCACGGCCAGCAGGGCGCTTAGTTCGCAGCAGGCGACGCTGAACGGGTCGGCCGCGCCGGGACGCCCTTGGCTGGACCTGTCGTGGCAGGTGTACGGGATCGCGTTCGGCCTGGCCCCGGTGCTGCTGGTCGCCTATCTTCTCGCGCGCGAGGGCGCATCGCTGCGCACGCTGGGCGCCGACCGTACCCGGCCGTGGCAGGACCTGGGGCGCGGGGTGCTGGTCGCGGCGGTGATCGGCGGCAGCGGGCTGGGCCTGTACCTGGCCGCGCACGCCGCGGGCGCGGCGCTGACGGTGGTGCCCACGACGCTGCCGAACGTGTGGTGGCGCATCCCGGTGCTGGTCGGCTCGGCGTTCCAGAACGCGGCGCTCGAAGAGGTCGTGGTGCTCGGGTTCCTGCTGCGCCGCTTCAAACAGGCCGGCTGGTCGGACACCCGCGCGGACTGGGCCAGTGCCCTGATTCGCGGTTCGTACCACCTGTACCAGGGTTTCGGCGGGTTCGTCGGCAACCTGGTGATGGGGCTGATCTTCGCGCGGCTCTACCGGCGCTGGGGACGGGTCGGGCCGCTGCTGCTCGCGCACGCGCTGATCGACACCACCGCGTTCGTCGGCTACGTGCTGCTGGTCGGGCACGTGGGCTGGCTGCCGCACTGACGCCGGCGCGGCCCTCGGGCCCCGATGCGCGGCGCCCGTTCCCGCGGGCGCCGCACCGTCGAAGTGAATAAGACCACAGATACTCTGCGCTGCCTAATGCCTGATGCGCGCCGGCGACGCTCGCGCGGAACCGGCGCGCGTCTAGGCGGCCACCGGTTCCCCGGCCGCCGCCGCGTCGATCACCGCGCCCAGAGCGTCGGCCGCGCTCAGCGGCGCGGTGCGGTGACGGGCCAGCCGCGCGGTCAGCACGTCCTTGGCCCGCTGCCACTCGTCGGACAGGATCGAGAACAGCGCCGAGTCGCGCACTCCGCCCTCGGCGGCCGGGAAGTGCGCGCGGCGCACCCCCTCGAAGGTGGCGCCGAGCGCGAGGATCGCCTCGCGCGAGCGCCGGTTGCGGGTGTCCGCCTTGAACGAGACCCGGTGGACCTGCCAGGTTTCGAACGCATGGGCGAGCATCAGCAGCTTGGCCTCCACGTTCACGCCGGTTCGCTGGGCGCAGGGCGCCAGCCAGGTCGAGCCGATCTCGGCCGCGTCGGGCACCCCGGAGGGGTTGAGGCGGCCGTGCCGGGGCGGCCAGACCCCGGCGTTCCAGTATTCGAGCTCGCGGAACCGGGTGGTGCCCACCACCCGCCCGGTGCGCAGCTCGATCGTGGTGAACGGGACCGCGACGTGCGCGCGCTGGTCTTCGCGCGCGACGTCCAGGTAGCGGCGCACGGCCGCCCGGTCCTTGGGCACGTAGGTGTACCCGAACGACGCGCGATCCTCGGTGGCGGCCGCGAGCAGCGGTTCGAGGTGGTCCTCGCGCATCGGTTCCAGCCGCACGAGGCGGCCGGTCAGCGTGATAGGTGCTGGCATGGCGCACATCATGCACGCAACCGCCCGCCGTCAAAAGAGACACGGCGAAGGCGCCACCCGCCGGAGGGTACGGCGGTGGCCGGACGCCGTCGCCGCGTGATCGATCCGGCCGCGACCAGGCGCGACCATGACCACACGGTGACGTTCCGGCGTCCGTCCGGTAGCCGTCCGGCGGTCGGTGCGGGCGCGCCGGGCGCGGCGCCTGACGCGCCGTCAGC
>JBOHCW010000221.1:0-5073 GCA_050725375.1 Actinocrinis sp.
GAGCACACCCGACGCACCCGCCCCCACGTGTCCGTCTGTCGGCGGTCACGTAGAAATCCTTATAGGCGCACGCGACAGCGACCTGCCGAATCTGGCCACAGACAGTCACGAGGGGGCTCTCCGGGCATGTCGGTGAGTCGGCGTGCCAACCGGGCTGACATGCCAGCCTCCGCCGTCGCCGCGCTCTTCAACCCCATCGACGGACTGACACTTCCAGCGATCTCCGTCCGCCCCTGTGGATCTGAAGCGGCCACCGGCGTGGATGGCCCCGTCCACCTACAAGGAGTTCCAGTCGTCCGCCGTCAACCTGTCCGTCTCAAACGGACAACGGGCTCCGCCGCTCCTGCTGACCAGGCCAAGTCCTCAAGAGCACAGCGAACGGGAATCGCCCGCAGCAGCACGACGCCGACTGTCCGTCTCAGCGAGACAACGAACCCCGACACACAACGCAGGCCTTGCCGGGCCGGGCCGGGCTGAACTCTTGGCCCGCACCGGAGCGCCCGATGCACCCGAGTCCACCTGTCCGTTTGAAACGGACAACCTGCTCGGACCCCACTCGTCGGCCAAGGTCGCCCACACCATCGCCAGCAAAAACACGCCGCATTGTGCCTACACCCGCGAGCAGTGGCTGGACCTGCTGCCCACCACCGGCGGACTCACCAGGCTCCCGGCGGACAAGGTGGCCGAGGTGCTGGCCGAGGTCGCAGCCGCGATCGACGCGATGGGCGGCGGCTTCACCATGCCCTTCACGACTCTGGCCACCGCCGCGACTCGTACCGGTGCCGCCCTCTGAGAGGTTGCTGCTCCGGTTCGCCCCGACATGGTCGGAAGAGGTAAGACTCCTCTTCCGACGCGCCTAGAGAGCGAAGAGTCTCTCCAGTACCTCGGCGACGCCGTCCTCGTCCTGGCTGCCGATGACGTGGTCGACGAGCGCGAGCACGTTCGGGTGCGCGTTCGCCACCCCGTACGAGGTGCCGGCCCACGCCAGCAACGGCAGGTCGTTCGGCATGTCGCCGAACGCGACGACCTGCGAGCTGTCGATGCCGCGCTCGATCGCCAGCGCGTCTACGGCAGCCGCCTTACTCACTCCGGCGGCGACCGCCTCGATCAGCCTTAGCCCATTGGAGTGGTACGGCGTGACGATCCGCGACAGCGCCGGGCCGGCCATGGCCAGCATCTCGTCCGCGGACAGGGTCGGGTGGCGTCCGATGAGCTTCGGCGCGGGGACGGCGAACAGTTCGTCGTCGGGCAGACGCTTGACGGTCACGCCCTGGTCCCAGGTCCAGGGTTCGTACAACGCGTCGGCCGACACGCCGTCCGCGTACTCGACCGCGAGGCCGATGCCGGGCACCGTGCGGCGCATGATCTTCGCGGCTTCGGCCAGCTGCGCGGCCTGGATCGGGGACTGGCCGATCACCTTCTCGCGCGCCAGGTCGTAGCGGAACGCGCCGTTGGAACAGATCGCAAGCCCCTGATGCCCGAACGCCGCGGCGATCGCGGCCATCAGCCGGGGCGGCCGGCCCGTGACCAGCACGAAGTCGGCGCCGGACGCGCGCACGGCCATCAGGGCCGAGACGGTGCGCGCGGACACCGTGCCGTCGCCGCGCACGATCGTTCCGTCGAGGTCGGTGGCCACGAGGCGCGGCGTGGGCTGGTGGGTCGGAGTCGGCGCGGGCGTCGGCGGGGTCGTGTCGGGGTGCTCGGGCGTCGAGATCATGCGTGCATCATTCCCTGCCCGGCGGGCACTGCGGCGAAGAGGGCGTGTCGGGTCGGCGCCACCTGGACTGGCCGGGACGCCCGCTTGTCCGCTGACAGCGAGCACGGGTCGGCGCGCGGGCGCGGTCGGCGCGCGGGTGGCATGCTCGGGGCCATGGCGAATCCTCCGAACAACCTTCCCCGCTACCGCGTACTGACCGGCCCGGACGACGAGGCGTTCTGCCGCCGGGTGAGCGACGCGCTCGACCTCGGCTACGTCCTGCACGGCGGCCCCAGCCTCGCCTTCGACGGCGACAGCGCGATCGTCGCGCAGGCGGTGGTCTGGCCCGAGTCCGCGGCGGCCGGCCACTCCGTCGGCTTCGCCGCCACCGCGGGCGCCAGGTCCACCGGATTCGGGATCGGCTGAGGCCATGCCGTACGCGAACGTCAACGGCATCTCCCTTGGCTACGAAGTCCACGACGCGGCACCCGGCGCCGACCCGGCCGCGCCGCCGCTGATCCTGCTGCACGGCGGGCTCGGCACCGGCGCCGACTTCGCGCCCCACCTGCCCGAGATCACGCCGCACCGGCGCGCGATCACCGTCGACCTGCGCGGCCACGGGCGCACGGCGGGCATCGAGCGCGGGTTCTCCTTCGAGGCGATGGCCGACGACGTGGCCGCACTCATCGGCGAGCTCGATCTCGGGCCCGTGGACCTGCTCGGCTACTCGCTCGGCGGCGACGTCTCGTTCCAGGTCGCCGCGCGGCACCCCGGGCTGGTGCGGCGGCTGGTGCTGGTGTCGGTGGGGCTGACCGGCGACTCGTGGTTCCCCGAGGTGCGCGCCGCGATGCGCGCGATGAGCCCCGAGATCGCCGAGATGATGAAGCAGGCGCCGATCTACGCCGCCTATGCCGAGGTAGCGCCGCGGGTCGAAGCCTGGTCGCAACTGGTGACGCAGACCGGCGCGCTCGTGTCCTCGGACTACGACTGGCGCGACCAGGTCAAGGCGATCACCGCCGACGTGATGCTCGCCTACGCCGACGCCGACTCGCTGTACCCGGCGCGGATTGTCGAGTTCTACGGACTGCTCGGCGGCGGACAGCGCGACTACGGATGGGAGGGCTCCGGCATCCCGCCGCGCTCGCCCTCGCGGCTGGCCGTCCTGCCCGGTCATTCGCATTACGACATGCTGTGCCCGGCGCTGTTCACCGCGGTGAACGACTTCCTGGCCTGATTCACCGGTCACGTACGCACGACCGCCCGGCCGGGTGAAGCGGACCCGGCCGGGCGGCGTGCGTAATCAGTCGCGCTGGTTCAACAGGTCTTGATCAGTACTCGATCAGACACTCGTCATCGCTCGATCAGGCCCTCATCGCTTGCCCGATCAGCAGTTGTGGATGTCGCTGGTGGCCGAGCCGACCACCACGTCGAGCAGACCGAGCGCCTTGATGTGCACGGCGTTGACGGTCAGGCCCTGGTCGGCGCCGGGCACCCCCACCTGCTCGTTGAGCGTGATACTGACACCGAGCACGTTAACCGTCGTGTTCGCGCCCGGATGCAGGTTGATGTTCACCGGGATGCCGCCGATGGTCAGCGACGACACGGTGGTGTCGCCGGACGAGCCGGAGCAGTTCGTGCTCGACGACGCCTGCACCAGACCCAGCTTGATCACCGGCAGTCCGAGCACGCCGATCGTCGCGTCCTGGACGGACGCCGTCGAGGTGGACGTGCCGGGGTCAAGCGAGGTGACCACCTTGGCGCACAGCGTGTGCGCCGAGATCAGGCCGCCGAGCGTGACCACGCACGGCGGGCCGAAGGTGCCGGCCGCCGCGGTCGCGATCGGGCCGGTGTCCGGAATCGGCGCGATGCCGACCAAGCCGCTGGACGACAGGCCGTACGCGCGCCCGGTCAGGTACTGGAACTTCAGCGACGCGGACGCCGACGCGGGCAGGTAGAACGCGTCGCCAACAAAATTCGCCGCGATCGGCACGCTGGTGCTGGCCGCCGGCTGGTTCACCGACGCGATCGTGCACGCGGCCGAGCCGCTCGCGTTCGTCGTGCCGGAGCAGGACTGCGCCGAGCCGCCCGAGCCGAGCGCGAACGCGACCGAGCGTCCGGCGATCGGCGATGTGCCGTCCTCGCGCAGCACGCCCGACAGCGTCAGCGGTGTACCGTTCGCGGCCTTGGTCGGGCCGGTGTAGGTGAGCGTCGTCTCCTCGTGAGTCACGGTGAAACTGCCGCTCGCCGAGGCCGGCAGGTCGGCGCCGTCACCCGCGAAGCTCGCGGTCAGCGGGTAGGAGCCGGCCGCTTCCTGCGGGGTGATCGAGCAGGACGCGCTGCCGCTGCTGTTGGTGACGGCCGAACAGGACTCGGTGCCGTTCAGCGCCAGGGTCACGGTGCGCCCGGCCAGCGGGCCGCTGCTGTCGGTGAGCGTGGCCGCCACCGTCGCCGGATCGTTGAAGTCGCCGCTGCCCGCGCCGCCGACGATGGTCAGCGAGGGCTGACGCTTCTGCCAGAGCACTGACACGTTGTTCGAGGTGATCGTGCCGGCCGGGTTCGTGGTGCTGGCCGCGAGCGTGTCGGTGCCCGTCGCCGTGCCCGGATACGTGAAGACGGCGTCGCCGTTCGCGTCGGTGACCGAGCTGCCGGTCACGCCGGAGTTCGGCCCGGCGCCGACCGCGAAACCGATGTCCGCGCCCTGGAGCCCGACGCCGCAGCTGTTGGCCAGCTGCGCGGTCACCCGCGCCGACGAGCCGATCGCGTCGGTCTGCGTCGCGGGACTGAGTGAGAGCACCGCGCCCGGACAGGACTGCGTGCCGACCAGCGACCACTGCTCGGACTCGTTCGGCCCGCCCGCGCACGCGGCCCGGTCCACCCCGCCGGTGTTGAGCACCTGCGCGGAGTCCTGGAAGGTGCCGGCCACGCCGTCGATCGTGGTGTCGATCTGCGGGATCAGGCCGTCCGGGTTGCAGTTCGTGCCGGCCCCGTTCGGACCGATGTCCGAGGTGTCGAAGGCCCCGCTGGTGCCGCCGCAGACGGCGGCGGCGGTCGTCGAGGTCTGGGTCACGATCAGCTGCTCGTCCGGCTGCAGGACGGTGTCGTGCGGCCAGATGTCGAACACGCAGGTGCTCAGCTTGACCACCACCGAGTTCACGGTGACCGGGATCGTCGCGTGGTTGACGATCCGGACCGCCCCGGCGTCGAACGTGCAGTTCGGCACGCAGCCGCCGAAGTGCACGCCCGGCGAGCCGTCCCACGGCGTCGGGAAGTTCGCCGGGTTCGCGCGCAGGTTGTCGGCGTACCCGACGAACACCTGCACGTCGGAGGACGCGGCCGCCGCGGTGGCCGCCGGCAGCGCGGCCACCCCCGACAGCGCC
>JBOHCW010000222.1:0-2682 GCA_050725375.1 Actinocrinis sp.
CCGGCCAGAGCCTGGTCTCCGCCTGGAACGCCACGATCACCCCGTCCAGCGGCGCGGTGAGCGCGGCGAACATGAGCTACAACGCCTCGATCCCGGCCGGCGGCTCCACCGGCTTCGGCTTCCAGGCAAACCACACCGGCAACGCCGCCGCACCCTCCGGCTTCGCCCTCAACGGAACCGCCTGCACCACCGGCTGACCTGCTTACTCAGCACTCAGTCACTGCGATATCGGTGACGTGAGGGCTCGACAAGCGCACGAGTGCGCGCGCAGTCCGTTCGCTCTGAGCGGACTGCGCGCGTCTGCCGCGTCACGGCGGCCCGGCGCGGGTTACGGTGGCCGGGCACGGGATGATCGCCGGCCGGCCTGCGGTGCGGGCGCAGCTGAACCGGAGGCCGCGATGATGGACGTTCCCACCGACGAGTTCGAGGAACTGGTCGAGGAGGCTCTGCGCGGCATCCCGCGCGACCTCAAGCGCGCGATGCGCAACGTCGCCGTCTTCGTCGAGGACTACAGCCCGCCCGGCCGTCCGCTTCTGCTCGGCCTCTACGAGGGCGTACCGCTGACCGCGCGCGGCGAGTGGTACGCGGGCGTGCAGCCGGACCGGATCACCATCTTCCGGCTGCCCATCCTGAGCATCTGCCGCACCCGCGAGGACGTCGTGGTCGAGGTGACCAAGACCGTCGTCCACGAGGTCGGCCACCACTTCGGCATCGACGACGCCCGCCTGCACGAACTCGGGTATTAGGCGCTCGAATATTACCTGACTGACATCAGGACTCTCACAGAGCCCTGTCCGACGTCGATCAGCCCACTCATCTCATTGATCCCACTCAGCCCACGACCTTGCTCAGTCGCGGGTACACACGCAGCGCGTTCTCGGTCAGCACTGCGCGGCGTTGGTCGTCGGTGAGGTTCGCGGCCTCGACGTAGCGGCGCGTGTCGTCCCAGTGGTGGCCGCTCTCCGGATCCACGCCTCGCACCGCGCCGATCATCTCCGAGGCGAACAGCACGTTGCCGGTATCGATCACGTTGACCAGCAGGTCCACGCCCGCCTGGTGGTAGACGCAGGTGTCGAAGTAGACGTTCCGCATCACGTGCTCGGCGAGCGGCGGCTGGCCCAGGCGGTCGGCCAGGCCCCGGAAGCGGCCCCAGTGGTACGGGACCGCGCCGCCACCGTGCGGGATCACCAGTCTCAGTCCGGGGAAACGCGCGAACAGGTCGCCTTGGACCAGCTGCATGAACACGGTCGTGTCGGCGTTCAGGTAGTGGCCGCCGAGGGTGTGCACGGCTGGGACGCACGAGGACGAGACGTGCACCATGCCTGGGATGTCACGCTCGACCATCGCCTCGTAGAGCGGGAACCAGTACGGGTCGGTCATCGGCGGCGCGGTCCATCGTCCGCCGGACGGGTCCGGGTTGATGTTGCAGCCGACGAATCCGAGTTCGTCGACACAGCGGACCAGCTCACTGACACTGTCCGCGATGTCGCCGACGGGCGTCTGGGGCAGCTGACAGACTGCTGCGAACTGGCGCGGGTACAGGTTGGTCACCCGGTGGATCAGGTCGTTCGAGACTCGTGCCCACCGGCGCGCTGTCGCGGTGTCGGGGACGTGATGCTCCATGCCTGATGCCTTCGGCGAGAAGACGGTCAGGTCCACGCCGCGCTCGCGCATCAGCTTGAGCTGCGCGCGTTCCAGGCTCTCGCGGATCTCGTCGTCGCCGATGGTGCCGGGAGCCGGCTCGGGACGGGCCGGGTCGCCGAGGCGGGCCAGCTGTGCGTCGCGGAATGCCTGGTGGGCCGGGGGAGTGGTGGTGTAGTGGCCGTGGATGTCGATGATCACCGGGCGACCGCCTCAGGGTCCTGGGGTGCGTCGGCGTAAATCAGGCCTTTGGCTGCGAGCGTGCCGCGCATGTTCGACACGTCCAGGCTCAGCTCGCCCGCGGCGTAGCGCTTTCGCGAGGCCGCCTCCTTTTCCTCGCGGGCCAGCGACGCCTGCAGGATGCGCTCGGCATCACGTCGCGGGACGGTGACGACGCCGTCGTCGTCGGCCACGACCACGTCGCCGGGCTCGATGTAGCGGCCGGCGCAGACGACCGGCACGTTCACGTCGCCGAGGGTCTCCTTGACCGTTCCGTACGCCGAGATGCACGCGGACCAGACCGGGAAGTCCATCCGCCGCAGTTCGGCCACGTCGCGGCAGCCCGCGTCGATGACCAGCCCGCGCACGCCGTGGGCGGCCAGTGCGGTGGCCAGCAGTTCGCCGAAGTAGCCGGCCTCCGAGCGCGAGGTCGGGGCGACCACGAGTACGTCTCCGGGCCGGCACTGCTCGACGGCCACGTGAATCATCCAGTTGTCACCGGGCGGGATGCTGACGGTCACGGCGCTCCCGGCGACGTGCGCGCCCGGGTAGATCGGCCGGATGCGCGGCGCGAGCAGGCCGGTGCGCCGCTGGGCCTCGTGCACGGTCGCCACGCCGAGTTCGGCGAAGGCGTCGACGAGGTCTGACGGGGTGCGCGGGATGTCGCGGTGGACGATGGGCATCGCGATCACTTCCACGGGATGAGCGAGACGTGGATGACGTCCGGCACCTCGCCGGCCACCGCGCGGATCGCCTCGTCGGTGTCGGCGAGGGCGTACTCGTGCGTGGCCAGCTGCTCCAGCGGGAAGCGGCGCGAGGCCA
>JBOHCW010000223.1:0-3712 GCA_050725375.1 Actinocrinis sp.
GCTCGGCACCCGCGACCTGCTCGACTCGCTGGCCGGCGCCGCCGAGCTGGCGGCCGTGGCCACCGCCGCCACGGACGAGATCCCGGACGAGGCGGCGAACGCCTGGCGCGAGCCGGACCTGGGGCCGGACTCGGTCGCGTTCCTGCAGTACACCTCCGGCTCGACCTCCGCGCCACGCGGCGTCGTGATCACGCACGGGAACCTGATGCACAACCAGCGCGTCATGTGCGCCAGCGCCGGGCTCTCGCGGGAACTGGTCGAGGAACTGGACGGCGAGCTGCACGTCAGCTGGCTGCCGACGTACCACGACATGGGCCTGATCGGCCCGGTGCTTAACACGATCTACCTCGGCGCGAGCGCGACCCTGTTCTCGCCGCTGCATTTCCTGCAGAAGCCGGAGCGCTGGCTGACGGCGCTGACCAGGTACCGCGCGTACGCCAGCGGCGGGCCCAACTTCGCCTTCGAGCTGTGCCTGCGGCACGCCGCGCCCGAGTTCGTGGCGGGCCTGGACCTGTCGGCCTGGGCCGTCGCGTTCAACGGCGCCGAGCCGGTGCGCGCCACGACGCTGCGCCGCTTCGCCGAGGCCTACGCCCCGGCCGGGTTCCGCAGCTCCGCGTTCCTGCCCTGTTACGGGCTGGCCGAGGCGACGCTGATTGTCTCCGGCGGGCCGCCCGGGGTGCCGCCGCGTTACGCGCAGCGACCGCGGGACGACTCGCGGCCGGAAGCGCCGGGCGGCGAACTGGTCGGGTGCGGGCGGCTCGGGGAGGGCGTCACGGTCGCGATCGTCGACCCGGCGAGCGGCGCGCCGGTCGAGCCGGGGCAGGTCGGCGAGATCCGAGTGGCCGGCGCGAGCGTGGCGCGCGGCTACTGGCGCAACGCGCTGGCGACCCGCGAGGTGTACCGCGCCGCGCTCAGTGACGGGCGCAAGGGCTTCCTGCGCACCGGTGACCTGGGCTTCCTGCGTGACGGTGAGCTGTACGTCACCGGGCGTCTCAAGGACCTGATCGTGATCGACGGCCGCAACCACTATCCGCAGGACCTCGAACTGTCGGCGGAGTCGGCGCATCCGGCGCTGCGCCCCGGCGGCAGCGCCGCGTTCTCCGTGGACGACGACGCGCTCGGCGAGCAGCCGGTCATCGTGGCCGAGGCGGCCGAGGAGCAGGCACACGCCGCGGAGGAGATCAAGACCGTGATCCGCAGCCGGGTCGGCGAGGCGCACGGCCTGTCGCTGCGGGACGTGGTGCTGATCAGGCCGGGCACCATCCCGAAGACCTCCAGCGGCAAGATCCAGCGCAGCGCGTCGCGGGCCGCGTATCTGGACGGCACGCTCGCGGTAGTCGGTGCGTCCGCCCGCGGCGCCACGGCGCAAGCGGGCATCGCAGATGTCTGAGCAGAACCGGACCGCCGAGGAGATCCGCGGCTGGCTCGCCGATTCGGTGGCGCGGCGCGCCGGCCTCGACCCGGAGTCGGTCGGTGGGAACCGGCCGCTGGCCGAGTTCGGGCTCGGCTCGCGCGAGCTGGTGACCCTGGCGGTCGAGCTTTCGGCGTGGCTGGGACGGCAGGTCGACCCGTCGATCGTGTACAACCACCCGACGCTCACGCAGATCGCGCGCGCCCTGGCGGACGGGGATGGCTCACGCACCGAATCAGGGCCGGCACTCGGTGTGCCGGACGCGGGCGCGTCGCGCGGCCGGCCCGACGCCGTCGCCATCGTCTCGATGGCCTGCCGGTTCCCCGGCGGCGCGGACGATCCGCAGGCGCTGTGGCGGCTGCTGGCCGAGGGTCGCGACGCGGTGCGCGAAGTGCCGCCCGGACGGTGGAACGTGCCAGGGCTCTACGATTCGGACCCCGATGCGCCCGGCACGGCCTACACGCTGCGCGGCGGTTTCCTGGACGGCGGGATCGACACGTTCGACGCCGCGTTCTTCGGGATCACCCCGCGCGAGGCGGCCGCGATGGACCCGCAGCAGCGGCTGCTGCTGCGCACCTGCTGGGAGGCGATCGAGCGGGCCGGGATCGCCCCCGAGGCGCTGGACGGGAGCGCGACCGGCGTCTACGTCGGCCTGTACGAGAGCGGATACCTCGGCGCCGCGAGCCTCGGCCAGCTCGACGGGCACGTCGGGACCGGCTCGGCCGGAAGCGTCGCCTCGGGACGCGTGGCGTACACGCTCGGGCTGCAAGGTCCGGCGGTGACCGTCGACACGGCCTGCTCGTCATCGCTGGTCGCGCTGCACCTGGCCTCCGGCGCGCTGCTGAGCGGCGAGTGCGATCTGGCGCTGGCCGGCGGCGCGACGCTGATGGTCACGCCGCGCGCACACGTCGAGTTCAGCAGGCTGCGCGGCCTCTCCCCCTCGGGCGTGTGCAGCCCGTTCGCCCAGGACGCCGATGGTGTGGTGTGGGCCGAGGGCTGCGGTGTGCTGCTGCTCAAGCGGCTCGCCGACGCCCGGCGCGACGGCGACCGGATCCTGGCGGTGATCAAGGGCTCCGCGATCAACCAGGACGGCCGCAGCCAAGGGCTCAGCGCACCGAACGGCCTCGCGCAGGAGCGTGTCCTTCGTGCGGCGCTGGACGCGGCGGACCTGCGGCCCGACCAGATCGACTACGTGGAGGCGCACGGCACGGGCACGCCGCTGGGCGACCCGATCGAGGGCCGCGCACTCGCGGCGGTGTTCGGTCCGGGGCGGCCCGTCGGGCGTCCGCTGCTGATCGGTTCGATGAAGTCGAACCTCGGCCACCTGCAGGCGGCGGCGGGCGTCGGCGGCGTGATCAAGACCGTGCTGGCACTACAGCACGCGATGATACCGGCGTCACTGCACGTCAAGGCGCTAACGGAGCACGTAGACTGGGACAGCGGGGTCGAGGTCTGCGACGGCCCGCGCGGCTGGGATCGCGGCGATCGGCCGCGCCGGGCGGGCGTGAGCGCGTTCGGCATCAGCGGGACGAACGCGCACGTCGTGCTGGAGGAGGCGCCCGCGGACGACGCGGCGCCGAGCGCGTCACAGGGTTCTGAGTCATCGGGCGGCCTGACGCTGTACCCCGTCTCCGCCCGCAGTCTCACGGCGCTGCGCGGCCAGGCCGAACGACTGGTCAGCGCCCTGACGGCCGAACCCGGGCCGCCGCTGGACGCCGTCGCCGGCGCCCTCGTCCGCGAACGTACGCACTTCGAGTATCGCGCCGTCATCGCGGCTCATGGACGCGATGACCTGGTCGCCGGTCTACGGACGCTGACGGACCGGACGGCCGAGGGCGAGTGCGATTCCACCGATCGGGTGATCGGCCCGCGACAGGCGCCGGCCGGGGGCAAACTGGCCTTCGTCTTCCCGGGCCAGGGCTCGCAGTGGCCTGCGATGGCGCGCGACCTCCTGGCGCGCGACCCGGTGTTCGCGGACGAGCTCGACCGCTGCGACGCGGCGCTGCGCGCGGTCACCGAGTGGTCGGTGCTGTCCGTGCTGCGCGGCGAGTCGGCGGCGCCGTCGCTGGAACGGGTCGAGGTCGTGCAGCCGGTGCTGTTCGCGGTGATGGTCGCGCTCGCCGCGGTGTGGCGCTCGCGCGGCGTGCACCCGGACGCGGTGGTCGGCCACAGCCAGGGCGAGGCGGCCGCGGCGTGCGTGGCCGGAGCGCTGAGCCTGAACGACGCGGCCGCGGTGGTCGGGCTGCGTAGCAGGGCACTGACGGCGCTCGGCGGCTCCGGGGCGATGGCCGTGGTCGCGCT
>JBOHCW010000224.1:0-2339 GCA_050725375.1 Actinocrinis sp.
CGTGATCGGCGCGGTCGTGCAGCTGATTCCCGAGCACCA
The DNA here is from genome assembly GCA_050725375.1 of Actinocrinis sp. Taxonomy (GTDB): domain Bacteria; phylum Actinomycetota; class Actinomycetes; order Streptomycetales; family Catenulisporaceae; genus Actinocrinis. The sequence continues at coordinate 40 of JBOHCW010000224.1, forward strand.
GCTGCGCACCGCGGCCGACCAGTTGGGCCACGGCACGCACCTGCTGCCGTTCTTCGGCGTCGGCCTGCTGATCGCCGGCCGCCGAAACCGCGGCACGCGCAAGTAGCCGGGCGCGCACAGACCGAGCAGACCCGGCGGCAGGCCCGTTCGTCACACAAATAAGCACCCTGAAATATAAGTACCCTGGAATGAGTGCCATGGCATGAGCTCCCTGGCTTCCAGGTCCGAAACGGTCCACGCCACAGTGTCGGTGCCCGCTGCTAGCGTGGAAACATGATCGAGACCTCCGCCGGACCGCGCCGCCTCGGCGTGATGTACCTTCGCGATCAGCCGCCCGAACAGCTGATCGAGTTCGCGCGCGCGGCGGAGGCCTGCGGCGCGGACGACCTGTGGGTCGTCGAGGACCTGACCTGGGCCGGCGGGGTCAGCTCGGCGGCCTCGGCGCTCGCGGTGACCAGCTCACTGCGCGTCGGCATCGGGATCACACCCGCGCCGCTGCGCAATCCGGCGCTGCTGGCCATGGAACTGGCCACGCTCGCACGCATGCACCCGGGACGGCTGGTCGCCGGGATCGGGCACGGCGTGCCCGAGTGGATGGACCAGGTCGGCGCCGGTACGCGGCAACGTCTCGCGTTGCTTGAGGAGACGATCGCCGCCGTACGCGGCCTGCTGAACGGCGAACGCGTCACGATCGACGGAAGCACCGTGCACATCGACGGCGTCCAGCTCGTGCACCCGCCGCACGTCGTGCCGCCGATCATCGCCGGAGTCATCGGCCCGCGCTCGCTGGAACTGGCCGGGCGGATCGCGGACGGCACGCTCGTGGTCGAGGGCCGCGGCCCACGCGAGATCGCGGCGATTCACGCGCTGGTCGAGAAGGGTCGCGCGTCCGGTGATCTGGCCGCGGACCGGCCGCACGAGCTGTACAACTTCGCGATGCTCTGTCTCGACGAGGACCCCGAGCGCCTGCGCACCACGCTCTCGCCGATGCTGGACGCTTACTCGCAGATGCTCGGCGTGCCGAGGGACGAGGTCTTCGCGGCGGCGGGCGGACCGGCGGACGTGGCCGCGCGCGTACACGAGCTGTGGGACGCGGGCATCGGCACCGTGATCCTGCGCCCGGTCGGCGACGACCCGCTCGGACAGCTCGCGGGCACGGTCGAGGCACTGCGGAAGAGCTGACGGCGCGGTTCGCCTGGGCGGCGGGCCGGACGGCGAGCCGTCAGCGCGTCGCGGCCAGGACCTCGGCCAGGTGGATCGTCTTGATCGGGGCGCCGGAGCGTTCCGCGATGCCGCCGATATGCATGAGGCAGGAGTTGTCCGCGGCGATCAGGTACTGCGCGCCGCTGTTCACGGCGTTGGCGACCTTGTCGGTGCCCATGGCGGCGGACACGTCGGGGTTCTTCATCGCGAAGGTGCCCCCGAAGCCGCAGCACTCTTGCGCGCCGGGGAGTTCTTCGAGTTCGAGGCCTTCGACCGCCCGCAGCAGCCTGGTCGGGCGGTCGCCTACCTTCAGCAGGCGCAGCGAGTGACAGGTCGGGTGGTAGGCGACCTTGTGCGGGAAGTAGGCACCGACGTTCTCGACGCCGAGGACGTCGACCAGGAACTCGGACAGCTCGTACACCGGCGGGATCTGCTCGGCGAACGGTTGCCGCGCGTTGGCCGCGATCCTCGGATGAATGTCGCGGACCATCGCGGCACACGAACCCGAGGGCGCGACCACGTACTCGTAGCCGGCGAAGGCCTCGGCGAAATTGCGGGCCAGCGGCTCGGCGTCTTTGTGATAGCCGGTGTTGTAGTGCATCTGGCCGCAGCAGGTCTGCGCAGTGGGGAAGTCGACCGTCACGCCGAGCCGTTCGAGCAGCGCGACGGTGGCCTTGCCGGCGCTGGGGAACAGCGCGTCGTTCAGGCAGGTGATGAACAGCGCGGCACGCACCGGATCGGCCTCTCGTCAGCTCTCGTCGGGTCTCGTCGCGTCCTGTGCTTGCGGACAAAGATCCGATGACATGATGCGGTGCCCGACCCGGAAACGGCAACTGCCGAACGTCAGGCGCCGTTGTCGGCTGTACGGCCTGATGGCGCCGGGCCGGCTTCCGCTCAGCCTGCCGCCGTGAAGTGGATCACTGTCCGGTCCTCGATCGCCCGATAGCCGAGCCGCTGGTAGAGCGCGTTGCTGGTCGTGTTGTCCAGGTCGGTGAACAGGGAGACGACGCGCGCGCCGCGCTCGATGGCGGTCCGTGTCACGCTGGCCGTGGCGGCCGCCGCATATCCGCGTCCGCGCAGTTCCTTCGGCGTGTAGA
>JBOHCW010000225.1:0-6621 GCA_050725375.1 Actinocrinis sp.
CTGGGCCGCGGTCGGCGAGCCGATCCCGTGCGTGCTCACCGCCATGGCCGACGAGTTCGGCGGCGAGATCCCGGTCGGGCCGTTCGCGCTGATCGGCGACGAGGCGATCGGCAAGGGCATCGTGGAGACCCTGGCCGGGAGCCGCTCGCCGGCCGTCCTGATGCGCAACCACGGCGTGTTCACCATCGGCAAGGACGCACGCGGCGCGGTCAAGGCAGCGGTGATGACCGAGGACGTGGCGCGCACAGTGCACCTGGCACGGGCCTACGGCGAGCCGGTGCCGATCCCGCAGGCCGACATCGACGCTTTGTACGAGCGCTACACCAACGTCTACGGACAGCAGCCCGCACCGGACGGAGTCAACGAACAATGACGTCACTGCACACCGCTTCCGCCGCCGCGCCCGCCGGGGGCGGACGCGAGGTCTGGTTCCTGACCGGGAGCCAGGGCCTCTACGGCGAACAGGCGCTGCGGCAGGTCGCCGACCAGTCGCGGGCCATCGCCGAGCGTCTTGCCGAGGCGGTCGACGGCGAGCTCGGGGGCGCGGTGCGGCTGGTGTGGAAGCCGGTGCTCACCGACGCCGAGCAGATCCGGCGCACGTGCCTCGACGCGAACGGCGCCGACGGCTGCGTCGGGGTGATCGCGTGGATGCACACCTTCTCGCCGGCCAAGATGTGGATATCAGGGCTCGACGCACTGCGTAAGCCGATGCTGCACCTGCACACGCAGGCCAACGTCGCGCTGCCCTGGGCGAGCATCGACATGGACTTCATGAACCTGAACCAGGCCGCGCACGGCGACCGCGAGTTCGGGTACGTGCAGACCCGGCTGGGGGTGCCGCGCAAGACGGTGGCCGGGCACGTGAGCGACCCGCGGGTGGCCGGGCGGATCGGCGCCTGGCTGCGCGCCGCGCTCGGCCGCGCGGAACTGAGCACCCTGAGACTCGCCCGGTTCGGCGACAACATGCGCGACGTCGCGGTGACCGAGGGGGACAAGGTCGAGGCGCAGCTGCGGCTGGGCGTCTCGGTCAACACCTACGGCGTCAACGACCTGGTCGCCGTGGTCGACGCGGTCGCCGACGAGCGGGTGACCGACCTGGTCAAGCAGTACGAGGACACCTACCGCGTCGACGCGGCGCTGCGCTCGGGCGGCGAGCGGCACCAGTCGCTGCGCTACGCCGGGCGGATCGAACTCGGCCTGCGCGACTTCCTGGCCGAGGGCGGCTTCCGCGCCTTCACCACCAATTTCGAGGACCTCGGCGGCCTGCGCCAACTGCCCGGCCTGGCCGTGCAGCGGCTGATGGCCGACGGCTACGGATTCGGCGGCGAGGGCGACTGGAAGACCTCGATCCTGGTGCGCACGCTCAAGGCCATGGCGGCCGGGCGCGCCGGCGGGACCTCGTTCATGGAGGACTACACCTACAACCTCGAACCGGGCCGCGAGCTGATCCTCGGCGCCCACATGCTCGAAGTGTGCCCCTCGATCGCCGCGGCGACCCCGTCGTGCGAGATCCACCCGCTGGGCATCGGCGGACGCGAGGACCCGGTGCGCCTCGTGTTCGACGCCGCCCCCGGACCGGCCGTGGTGGTCGGCCTGGCCGACCTCGGCGACCGGTTCCGGCTGGTGGCCAACGAGATCGACGTGGTCGCGCCGCTCGAACCGCTGCCGAGGCTGCCCGTCGCACGCGCCGTGTGGCGTCCACGCCCGGACCTGCGCACCTCGACAGAGTCCTGGCTCACCGCCGGCGCACCGCACCACACCGCCCTGACCGCGGCCCTCGGCGCCGAGGAACTGGCCGACCTCGCCGAGATGCTCCAGATCGAGCTGCTGGTCATCGACGCCGAGACCACGGCCCGCGGATTCACCAGGGAACTGCGCTGGAACCAGGCGTACTACCGCCTTGCCCGCGGCCTGTAGCCGCACCGCCTGCCACGAGGCCGCACGCAACACGGCCGCACCTAAAGCCACACACATATAGCCACACACATATAGCCACACGTACAGCGCCACAGGTACAGCGCCACATAGGTACAGCGCCACAGGTACAGCGCCACGCGTTTCACGGCACAGCCCTCAAAGGCGCCCCAGCGGCGCCCACATCCTCCCGGGCCGAGACGCCGCACCGCTCGGTCCGGGGTACCGAGCACCACCCAAGCACCGAGGCTCACCCGAACACACCCAAAACCCGAAGGGCAATGATCAACGATGATCCGTAAGTCCCGCACCACGACGATCACCGCCGCCTGCGCGGCGGGCCTGATCGCGCTGTCCGCAGCCTCCTGCTCCAAGAGCCCCGGCGGTTCGACGCCCGCCGCGGCCGGCTCCTCCGGCGCCGCGCCGGTCGTCCTGGCCGGCTCGGTCACCTTCAACCAGGACAACCTGGCCAAGCTCGACGCCGCGCTCAAGACCGCGCTGGCGGGCAAGAACCTGTCCAGCGTCAACATCGCGATGGTGGTCAACGTCGCGGCCGACTACTGGAAGGCCGGGCAGGTCGGCTTCCAGAAGGGCTGCGCGGACCTCGGCCTGTCCGGTAGCAAGTGCACCTACTTCGCGCCGCCGAACGGCAAGCTGACCGAGCAGACCTCGGAGCTGGAGACGCTGCGCTCGCAGGGCGTCACCGGATATTCGATCTCCGCGATCGATCCGACGTCGGCGGCCGGCACCATCCACACCGACGTCTCCCACGGCGTCTCGGTGCTCGCGATCGACTCCCCGCTGCCGGGCACCGACGCGGCCTCGCTGTATCTGGGCACGCCGAACTACACCGCCGGCTTCCAGGCGGGCACCGCGATGAAGCAGGTGCTCGGCGGCAAGGGCAAGGTGGCGATCCTGGTCGGCTCGCTGACCGCCGCCAACGCCACCCAGCGCATCCAGGGCTTCGTGGACGCGCTGAAGGGCACCAGCATCACGATCGCCCAGAAGGTCAACGACAACCTCTCGGCCAGCACCGCCACCTCGCAGGCCGAGACGATCCTGGCGAACAACCCGGACGTCACCGGCCTGTACGGCGTCTACTCCTACGACGGTCCGGCCCTGGCGCAGGCGGTCCAGACCGCCGGCAAGACCGCCACGGTGCACATCGTCTCGGACGACTCCGACGCGCAGACCCTGGGCTTCATCAAGTCCGGCGTCATCTCCGGCACCGTGGTCCAGATGCCCTATCAGCAGGGATACACCGGCGCTTACATCCTGGCCGCCGAGAAGGTGCTCGGCAAGGACGCCACCATGGCGATCGTCAAGCCCTACCTGGAGTCGGACGGCTCGACCCTCAGTTCCGGGGTCGGCCTGGTGACCAAGTCGGACCTGAGCGACTACCAGGCGCTCGAGACCCAGCTCGGAATCAGCTGACGATGACCGTCGTTCGCGACACCCCCGGCCGCGCGGTCATCGCGCGGCTGCGGGGGGTGCACAAGTCCTACGGCCCGGTCCGCGTGCTCGACCTGCCGAGCCTCGACCTGTTCGCCGGCCAGGTGGTCGGCGTGGTGGGGGAGAACGGGGCGGGCAAGTCCACCCTGATGGGCACCCTGTCCGGCTCGGTGCGCCGGGACGGCGGCGAGATCGAGATCGGCGGCAAGGCCCTGATTCCCGGCTCGACCGAGGCGGCCGGCCTGCTCGGGGTGGCGCTGGTCTCCCAGGAGTTCCCGCTGGTCGGCCAGCTGTCGGTGGCCGAGAACCTGCTGCTGGGCCGCCGGCCGCGCCAGTCGCGGCGCCGGGTGCTGGTCGACCGGCGCGCCCAGCGCGCCGAGGCGGCCGCGATGCTGGAGGAGATCGGCCTGTCCCCGAAGGCCGTCCCGGTCACCCGCCAGGTGCGCACCCTGCCGGTGCCCACCCGTCAGATGATCGAGATAGCCAAGGCCTGGGGCCACGAGCCCAGCCTGCTGATCCTGGACGAGCCGACCTCCTCGCTCGGCCCGGTCGAGGCGGCCATCGTGCTGCGGCTGGCCCGCCAGCTGGCCGACCAGGGCGGGGCGGTGCTGTTCATCGGCCACCGGCTCGACGAGGTGCGGCGGGTCGGCGACCGCATCCTGGTGCTGCGCAACGGCCGGCTGGTCGCCGACCTGGAACCGGCCGAGGCCACCGAGGAGCGGCTGATCCGGGAGATGGTCGGCGGCGAGGTCGCGCACGGCGAGCCCAAGGCCGCGCCGCAGGACAGTGCCCTGATGCTCGAGGTCGAAGCGCTCACCGCCGACGGCCTCGGCCCGGTGGACCTGGAGGTGCGCGCCGGCGAGATCGTCGGCATCGCCGGGCTGATGGGCTCCGGACGCAGCAGGCTGATCCACACCGTCTCCGGCGCGCAGCCCGCCACCGGCGGCGCGATGCGCCTGGACGGCAAGCCCTACGCGCCCTCCGGCCCCGGTGCCGGCGCCGCCGCGGGCATCGCGATGATCCCGGAGGACCGCAAGGAGCAGTCGCTGATCACCTTCGCGCCGATCCGGGCGAACGTGACCATCCCGATCCTCAAGCGGATCAGTTCCGCGGGACTGCTCGGCCCCAAGCGCGAGCGCGCCGAGGCGGTGAAGATCGCCGCGAACGTGAATGTGCGGATGCAGTCGGTCGACCAGCCGATCGGCTCGCTGTCCGGCGGAAACCAGCAGCGGGCCATCTTCGGCCGCGCCTTCGCCACTGAGCCGCGGCTGCTGCTGCTGGACGAGCCGACCCGCGGCGTGGACGTCGGCGCGAAGGCGGAGATCTACGAGCTGATCGACCGCGCCGCCGAACAGGGCGCCGCGGTGCTGGTCGCCTCCAGCGAGCTGGAGGAGCTGCTGTGGATCTGCCACCGGATCGCGGTGATGAACCACGGCCGCGTCGTCGAGGTCATCGACCGGGCCGAGGCCACCAAGGAACGCATCATGACCGCGGCCGCCGGCACCTCTCCCAGGCTCGCCGCCGAGACGCTGGAGAACGGAGCCGCACGATGACCGCCCAATCGACCCTCACGCCCGAGGCCGCGGCGCCGCCGCAGCGCTCGACGGCCGTGCGCCTGCTGCGCAGACTGGCCGAGTCGCCCGAGGCCGGCGTGATCATCGCGTGCGTACTGGTGTTCGTCATCATCGCGGTGAATGCGAGGACGTACACCTCGACCGGCAACCTGCAGGTGATGGGCCGGGACCTGGCCCAGGTCGGCATCCTGGCGATCGGCGAGTCGGTGGTGATCCTGACCGGCGGCATCGACCTGTCGGTGGGCGCGCTGGCCGGACTGGCCGGCATCCTGACCGCCTGGTTCAACGTCAACCAGGGCATGCCGGCGCCGCTGGCCATCCTGGTCACGCTGCTGATCTGCGCGGCCGTGGGGTACTGGCACGGCACGATGGTCACCCGGCTGAACGTGCCGCCGTTCGTGATCACGCTGGTCACCTTCACCGTCGCGCAGGGCATGGCGCTGGCGATCACCACGGGTACGCCGATCAACGGCATCGATCCGCTGTTCAGCAGTCTGAGTCAGTACTATGTCGGCCAGATCCCGGTGCCCGCGCTGTTCTTCATCGGCGCCGCGGTCATCGCCTGGTTCGCGCTGGAACGCACGTACGTCGGCCGGCAGATCTACGCGGTCGGCGGCAACAAGGAGGCCGCCCGGCTGGCCGGCATCCCGGTGGCCCGCCGGGTGACCTCGGCGTATGTGGCCAGCGCGGTGCTGGCCGGCGTGGTCGGGGTGCTGGTGATCGGCCGGATGAACGTGGCCGACCCCTCGGTCGGCCCCGGCTGGGAGCTGAGCGCCATCGCGGCCGCCGTGGTCGGCGGCGTGTCGCTGTTCGGCGGCGAGGGCCGGATCATCGGCATCGCGGCCGGCGCGATCCTGCTGGAGTTCATCGCCAACGGGCTGCTGGCCCTGCACGTGAACACGTACTACCAGACGGTCGTCCAGGGCGCGGTGCTCGGCGTCGCGATCCTGCTCGACCGCCTGCGCGCCCGACTGTTCGGCAGGGCACGAAGATAGCCGGTCCGTCAGCGTACGAAGGGTGTGGCGCCGACCGCGACGGCCGGCGCCACACCCTTCGTACTGGGGCCCCTGGCTCAGTCCCCTGTACTCAGACCTCTCGCATTCAGGCCCCTCGCATTCAGCCGCTGTGCGATATGGACAGGGCGTAGAACGCGACCCGCGCGCCCACGGTGGAGCTGCTGCCGGAGCTCTGGTCGTAGTCACCGGCCTTGAAGTACATGCCGTAGCCGTCGAAGGTCGACGACGCCGTCCACGTCTGCGCCGCGCCGCCGTTGAGCACCAGGCTGATCGTGCTGCCGCTCAGGCCGATGACGTAACTCCACGTCGTGCCCAGTGGCACGTTGCCGACGTAGTGGAGCACCTCGTTGCCGCCGGCCGGAGTCTGTTCGATGCCGATCTCGATGTTGCCGTCGGCGTAGTAGAACAGTTCGAGCAGCGGCTTGGTCGAGCCGCCGGAGCCGAGGTGGATCTGGCCGACGCACACGTGGTCGGGCACCTGGGTGGCCTTCAACGTCGCGCCGAGCTTGTGCGTGCCGGGCGCGAACCAGTTGGCCGCCGCGCCGCTCGCGGCCATCTCGCGCAGCTCGGAGCGCGAGTAGTGCGAGTTCGGGGTGGTGACGCCGTTCTCCGGGTCCCAGAAGGTCATCGCCCCGTCGCCGGAGTCGGTGTAGAAGTACGAGTCC
>JBOHCW010000226.1:0-6739 GCA_050725375.1 Actinocrinis sp.
AGTTTGTGCAGGGCGATCAGGTCGATGAAGCGCAGCAGGTCCTGTTTGGGCAGGAAGTGCCGCGCGACGTCGATCAGCGCGCCGCGCCAGCCGAAGCGCGGCCGGTCGTCGATCGTGAGTGCGGGGATGCGCCAGGGCCCTGACTCGGTCCTCGCCCGGCGGAACGCCGCCGACGGCAGCAGGGCACGCAGGGTCTGGGCGCCGTAGAAGAGTCCTGCGGCTGACGGTGCGGTGATGGTGACTGTGTCCGGGGTGACGTCGAGGCGGTACGCCTCTTGGGCTGTCGGTTGCCCGGCCGCGGTGGCGGCGGGGTGGACTGCGGGGTGGAGCGCAGGGTCGATGCGCAGGGTGATCTTGTTGGACGAGGCGCGGGCTTCACGCAGCGGGTGGCCGGTCGCCGGGCCGATGGCGGCGCGCAGCCAGGCGGCCACGTTCGCGCTCGGTTCATCCGCGTCGATGACGGTCGCGGCGTCCAGTGTGAACCAGGCTCCTGCTGCCTGCTCGATCCGCATCGGGCGCGGGATGAGGCCGAGTGCCGCCTCGTCCCCTGACCCGGTGGCCGCGTCGGTCGACTCGGCCATATCAGTCGCCGAGGACGGCGAGCGCGTCGATCTCGACGAGCATGCCGGCGGGCAGGCCGACATAGACCGTGGTGCGGGCGGGGAACGGCGCCGAGACGCCCTCGGCACCGACGAAGCTGCCGTAGACCTCGTTCATCGCGCCGAAGTGCGCGACGTCGGTCAGATAGACGCGCACCATCACCACGTCGTCGAAGGTCGCGCCGGCCGCGCGCAGGATCGCCTGGACGTTGAGCAGCGTCCGGCGGGTCTGCTCGGCCACCGTGTCCCCGGCGAACCGGCCGGTCGCCGGGTCGGTCGGGCCCTGGCCGGCGACCTGCAGGATGTTGCCCTTGCGTACGGCCTGCGAGTAGTCGGCGGCCGGAGCGGGCGCGTCGGAGGTGGTGATGGCGGTCTTGGGCACGGGAGTTCTCCGGGGTTAGGTCAATCAGGCGCGTTGTGTCTCGGTGTTCGGCTTGTATCCGCTGGTCACGGGCTCACCTCGGTCCAGCCCAGCTCGGCGGATGCGGCGTCGGCGGCGGCTTTGAGGTCGGGTAACAGGGCCATGACGCCGTCGAACGACAAGGTCGGTTCGGGCACTGATATCGACGCGGCGGCGAGTACGCGGCCGGAGGCGTCGCGGATCGGTGCGCCGACACAGTTGATGTAGTCCTCGTGCTCGGCCCGGTCTGTCGCATAGCCCTGACCCGCTACCCGGTCCAGCTCGCCGCGCAGCGTGGGTGCGTCGGTGATCGTGTTCGGCGTGTGCCGCTCGAACTCGATCCGGCCGATTGCGGCCTCACGGCCCGCGACGGAAAGGCCGGCGAGCAGCACCTTGCCGACCGCCGTGCAGTGCGCGGGCGCGGCGGCGCCGATCCGCGAGTACATCCGGACGGGATGCCTGCTGTCGTACTTGTCGATGTAGACCACCGCGTCGACCACGTATTCGGCCAGGTGCACGGTGTGGCCGTGCTTCTGGTTGAGCGCGGCCAGGTGTGGCGCGGCGACGCGGCGAATGTCCAGCTCGTCGAGAGCCTGGTGCGCGAGCGCGAACAGGCGCGGGCCGAGCCGATAGCGGTGCCGCCCGTCGTGCCGGGCGAAACCCTGCGTCTCAAGGGTCTGTAACAGCCGCAGCGCGGTGGACTTGTGCACGCCGAGCAGCACGGCGATCTCGTCGAGCGACTTCGGGCCCTTACCGAGGTCGATCAGGATGCTCAGCGCACGGTCCACGGTCTGGCTCACGCCGCACCGGTCCTGACCTCGTCCGGCGTCGGCTCCGGCTCCTGGGACAGGAAGCGCTCGACGGACCCGGCGTCGGGCCTGACGCCGAGGTCGCCGCGTACGCGCAACGCCCCGGCCGCCGCGAACGCGCCGAGGCGCAGCCGGTCGCGAAGCGGCAGGCCGCGCAGTGTCGCGGCGATGAATCCCGCGGCGAACGCGTCACCCGCGCCGGTCGCCTCGACGACCTCGACCGGCTGCGCCGGCACGTGAACGCGTTGCCCGGCCTCGAATCCGACGGCACCGGCAGCGCCCTGCTTCACCACGAGGGTGCGCGGGCCGGGCAGCATGCGGCGCAGTTCGTCCGGGTCGCTCACGCCGCAGATCGCCTCGGTCTCGTCGGCGCCCGCGAACACCAGATCGGCGCGCCCGGCCAAGTCCAGCAGCACGGCCGGGTCGCGGCCCGTCCACAACGCCGGTCGCAGGTTCACGTCGAAGGAGACCGGCCGTCCCGGCCGCGGCGCCGCCAGGACCGCGTCGACCAGAGCGGCGCAGGACTCTGACAGGGCGGGCGTGATGCCGCTGACGTGGACGAGTCCGGCGCCGGTGAGCGCCGGGGACTGGGCCAGGCCCGGCGTCATCGCGCACGCGGCGGAGCCGGCCCGGTAGTACCGCATCCTGGTACCGGGTCCGCCGCCGTGGCGACGCTCGTCCCGCGCGATCTCCTTGACGTACAGGCCGGTCTGGCGGGTCGAATCGACTTCGACCGCTGACACATCCACGCCATGTTCGGCGAGCGTTCGCAGCACGACCCGGCCGAAGTGGTCGTCGCCGAGCCGGCCGACCCAGCGTGCTGACACGCCGAGCGCCGCGAGCGTGCAGGCCACGTTGGCCTCCGCGCCGCCGATTTCGAGCGTGTAGCCGCGCCCGCCGTGCTCGGGCGTCGCCGAATCGTGGACGGGTACGAGCACTGCCAAGGCCTCGCCCAGGCAGGTGACCTGCACCATCGGCGCTCCTCCCCGGCCGCTGCCCTCTTGCCCTGCGATGCTGCCGGATGCTACAACCGGTTGAGCAACATGCGCAATCGCGTTGCACATGTTGCAACGCTTCGTGGTGACACCGGTGAGGAGACGCGTGGACGACGCAGCGCTCGACGCACTGGCCGACGAGCGGATCGATTTCCGCTACAAGGGTTTCACGGCCCGCTACGAGGGGTTCACTGTCGCGGACCTGGTCGCCGCGAAACCGCGCCTGGCCGAGTTCGGCACCCCGCTGCTCGTACTCGACGGCGCCGCGCTCGAGCACAACCTCGCGCTGATGGCGCGGTTCTGCGCGCGCCACGGCGTCGATCTCGCGCCGCACGGCAAGACCACGATGGCGCCGCGGCTGTTCGAGCGGCAGCTCGCCGCCGGCGGCTGGGGCGTCACGGCCGCGACGATCGCGCACGTGCGCGCCTATCGGGCGTTCGGCGTCGGGCGGATCGTGCTGGCGAACCAGTTGATCGACCCTGATTCACTCGGCTGGGTCGCGGCCGAACTGCGCAGGGCGCCGGAGTTCGAGCTGCTGTGCTTCGCCGACTCGGTGGCCGGGGTCGAGCTGATGCGGGCCGCACTGGCGGCCGGCGACGCTCCGCGGCCGGTCGACGTGGTGATCGACGTCGGCGCGTTCGGCGGCCGGACCGGGGTGCGCACCGCCGACGAGGCGGAAGCGGTCGCGCGTGCGGTGTACAGCGTGGACCGGCTGCGGCTGGTCGGCGTCGGAGGGTTCGAGGGCGCACTGGCCAACGACCGTTCCGCCGACAGTGTCGAGCGGATCCGCGAGTACCTGCGTTCCCTGCGATCGCTGGTGACGCGGCTGGACGCGGCCGGCCTGTTCGACCGGGGCGACGAGATCATCGTTACCGCGGGCGGCAGCGCGTACTTCGACGAGGTGGTCGAGATCCTCGGCGGCCCGTGGACCGCCTCGAAACCGGTTCGCACGGTGCTGCGCAGCGGCGCGTACATCACCCACGACGACGGGCATTATCGAAGGCTGACCCCGTTCGCGGACCCGAACCCCGAGTCAGAACACTTCGTCGCCGCGTTGAGCATCCGCGGCCGGGTCCTGTCCCTGCCCGAACCCGGCCTCGCGCTCCTCGACTTCGGCAAGCGTGACGCGCCGATCGACCTCGGTATGCCGGAACCCCACACGCGGCACCGCGCGGACGGAAGCTCGGAACCGCTCACCGGCTGCGAGATCACGGCGCTCGCCGACCAGCACGCGTTCCTGCACTACGGCGCCCGGACGCGGCTCGCGATCGGCGACATCGTGTCCTGCGGCATCTCGCATCCGTGCACGGCGTTCGACAAGTGGCAGCTGATCCCCGTCGTCGAGGGCGAACACGTCGTCGACGTCGTTCGCACGTTCTTCTGACGGGAGGGCGGCCATGGCCGAACCGGCGGGCGCCAAGCCCGACAGCATCCTGTTTCGCGGCTGCGAGGTCATCGACGGCACCGGCGCACCGCACACCCGCGCCGACGTCGCGCTCTCGGACGGCCGGATCGCCGAGGTTACCCGTGAGGTGAGCGCGTCGCGGTCCGGCGCGCGCCGGGTCATCGACGCGTCAGGGCTCGTGCTCGCTCCCGGCTTCATCGACATGCACGCGCACTCCGACCTCGCCCTGCTGACCGACGCGCGGCACCTCGCCAAGACGGCGCAGGGCGTCACGCTCGAAGTGCTCGGCCAGGACGGCCTGAGCTACGCGCCGATCGACGACGGCACCCTGGCCCAGCTGCGCCGGCAGCTGGCCGGCTGGAACGGCGATCCGCAGGGCCTTGACTGGGACTGGCGCACGGTCGGCGGCTACCTCGACCGGATCGACCGCGGCGCCGCCGTGAACGCGGCCTACCTCGTTCCCCAGGGCACGCTGCGGATGCTCTGTGTGGGCCACGAGGATCGGCCCGCGACATCCGCGCAGCTCGACGCGATGCGCCGGCTGCTCGCCGAGGGGCTGGAACAGGGCGCCGCCGGGATGTCCAGCGGCCTGACATACACGCCGGGCATGTACGCGGACACCGCGGAACTCGTCGAGCTGTGCCGCGTCGTCGCCGAGTACGGCGGTTACTACAGTCCGCACCACCGCAGCTACGGCGCGGGCGCGCTCGACGCCTACGCCGAGATGATCTCAGTGGCCGAACAGTCCGGCTGCCCGGTGCACCTGACCCACGCGACGATGAACTTCCCGGTCAACGCAGGCCGGGCGCCGCAGCTGCTCGACCTGATCGACGACGCGGCCGCGCGCGGCATCGACGTCACGCTCGACAGCTACCCCTACCTGCCCGGCGCGACCACGCTCGCCGCGCTCCTGCCGAGCTGGGCGCCCGCGGGCGGCTCGGCCGCCCTGACCGCCCGCCTGCGTGACCCGGCCGCGCGTGCCCGGATGACCGCGGACCTCGAAGTCACCGGTTCCGACGGCTGCCACGGCGTGCCGATCGACTGGTCGACGATCCAGATCAGCGGCACCGGGCGACCGGGAAATCGGGCGACGGCCGGGCTCACGGTCGCCGAGGCCGCGCGGCGCGCGGGCCGTCCGGCCGCCGAGTTCTGCTTCGACCTGCTGCTCGCCGACGATCTGGGCACCTCCTGCCTGATGCACATCGGGAACGAGGAGAACGTGCGCACGATCCTGCGCCACCCCGCACACCTGGTCGGCAGCGACGGCCTGCTGGCCGGCGAGCGCCCGCATCCGCGCGCGTACGGCACCTTCCCGCGCTACCTCGGCCACTACGTGCGCGAAGAGGGCCTGCTCACGCTGGAGGAGTGCGTCGCGAAGATGACCGGGCGCGCGGCCCGGCGCCTCGGCCTGAGCGACCGTGGACGGATCGCGCCGGGCCTCGCGGCCGACCTGGTCCTGTTCGACCCCGACACGGTCGCGGCCGAGGCAACCTTCGACGCGCCGCGTCGAACCCCCCGAGGCATTCCGTACGTTCTGGTCAATGGAACGCTCGTGATCGACGACGGACGCCGCACCGGCGCCACGCCGGGCCGCGCCATCCGCCGAACGGGTGGGCGCGGGCGGTCGGCCACGGGCGGCGACTTCGAACAGTGACCTCAGGACCAGTCAGTTCACCCCCTCGGAAGGCACCAAGATGACGACCTCGAACGGTGTGCTCGACCTGCTGGCGCGCGACCGGGTCCTGTGCATCGTGCGCGCCAACCAGGTCGCCGACCCCGCCGGGCTGGCCGGGGCGCTGGCGGGCGCGGGGATCCGGCTGGTCGAGTTCACCTTCACCATCCCCGGCGCGCTCGACGTGATCGAGGCGGCCGCCGAGTCGCCGGACGCGGTCGTCGGCGCGGGCACCGTTCTGACGGCGCATCACGCGCGCGACGCCATCGCCGCCGGAGCGAGGTTCCTGCTCACGCCGGACGTGCGCCCCGAGGTCGCCGACGCCGCGCTGGCCGCGGGCGTCCCGCTCGTGATGGGCGCGCTCACGCCGACGGAGCTGACCCTCGCCTTCGAGCTCGGCGCCACAGCCGTCAAGGTCTTCCCCGCCCGGATCGGCGGCCCGAGCTACCTGCGCGACCTGCTCGGCCCGTTCCCCGGCGCGCGGCTGATCCCGACCGGCGGCATCAACGCGTCCAACGCCCGCGGCTTCCTCGACGCCGGCGCGCTCGCGGTCGGCGCGGGCACCGACGTGGTCCAGCCGGCACTCGTCGAGGCGGGCGACCACGCCGCCATCGCCGAGCGCGCGAAGACCTTCGTTCAGGCGCTCGCTGCATAGCCGGTGCCTTATCGGCGGCCAGCGCGCGGCCGACTGGCCGACACCGCCGGTCAAGGCGCGGTCAGGGCCCGTTCAAGACAGCCCTCGACTACTTAAGGCGGGCCGTTTCGCGTACGCATTTCCCGTACCGTAAGCAGCACTGTCAGCACGGTCTGCGCCTTAGGCCGTGCCTGGCGTGCGTGCGGATCATTGCGTGGGTAACGC
>JBOHCW010000227.1:0-22421 GCA_050725375.1 Actinocrinis sp.
GGTTGCAGGCGCCCGCAATAACACCCACAAGGGCGTCTTTCTCGATCCACACCTCAACGCGGTGCGGTTGGGTGGCCCACCGGTCGGTGCGGTAGCCGAAGGCGGCGCTGTCCAGCACGCTGCCGGGCGAATCCCAGTGCGCCAGGGCACGCAGGTTCCTAGTGCGATCCACGATGTAGCGCCAGTCCAGCAGGCCTGCTAGGCGCGCGTCGTTGATGATCTGCCCGAGGCGCTTGTATTCGGTGTCCTTGTTGGGCAGCAGGGCGCGCGCGACGAACTGGTAGTACAGCTGCCGCAACGTCAGATCAAAGCCCTGACGGGCGTAGTCCGCGCAGATCTGGTTCGCCGTCTCGATCACGGCGAGCGAGGCACGGGTGAAACCCTTGTCGATGTACGCGATCACAGGCACGCGCGTATCTCCCTACGGGGCGGGCCGGTTGGGCGGCGGGTCGGTGGTGGGTAGGTCGAATAGGGGTGTCATCCATGTGGCGCGTTGCGCGGTGCGGGTGGCGCGGGCGGTTTCGGCGTGGTGGTCGGTGTCGTAGGCGAGGTGGCAGGCCTGGCACATGGCCTTGAGGTTGGTTTCGGCGCAGTTTTCGGGGGTGTGGTCCAGGTGAGCGACCGTGAGCCCCACGCGGGAGCCGGTGTCGGGGTGTGGGTGTCCGTCGCGGGCGGGGCAGCGGCCGGTGTGGGCGCGGTGGCCTTTGATCGTGCGGCGGCATTCGCCCTGGCATTCGCAGCGGCCGGCGGCGCGGTCGTACCGGATCCGGGAGCTGATCGCGGGCCAGTCGCGCGGGTAGCGGCGCTTGTTTTCCGGGCGGATCGGCATCACCTCCACCCCCGTTCAGCGGGTCGGGGTGTAGAGGCGGGTGAACAGCCACGCGGCGGCCAGCAGAACACTGACCAGTGCGGCCGTGCGGAAGCGGCGAGCGGCGCGCCGTGCTGTGAGCGAGCGCGCCGCCATCCGGTGCGCACTGCGCGCGCCCGGACGGCGGCGGCCCGGGGCGAGGGAGCGGGTTACCGCGCGGGTCAGGCGGGCGCGCTGTATCCGTTGGCGGGTCCAGCGGGCCAGCAGCCAGGCGGCGAGCGCGAGCACGGCCAGGGCGGCGCGTGGGCTGAGGGTCACGTGCGGCGTGTGTGCTGCGAGTTGAAGTGGGGTGTTCATCACGGCCGCCTCGGGGTCAGTCGCGGGTCCCGGCGCGGGGGTGTGGCGCGCAGCAGCAGCCACAGGGCCAGGGCGGCGGTGTCGGGCCACAGGCACGCCCACGCCCACCCGGGCAGGTTCGTGCGCGTGATCCATGCGCCCAGTCCGTAGGCGAATAGCAGTACGGCGCAGGTCCAGGCGAGGCGGGCGAGGGTGGCGCTGGTGTGGTCGGCGCGGGCGGCGGTGCATGCGGGCATGGTCGAATCAGCTCCTTGCGGTCAGCGGGTGGGGGAACGAACAGTGGCGGGCTGCGGGCGGCAGGTCCGTGCGCCCACGCCGAACCGCCCGCCACCGCGAGGGACGCGGGGCGGGCGGGACAGCGAGAGCGCGCGGGTGGGTTACTTGCGGTTTTGCTGGGCGCGGATCTGGTCGACCTTGTTGTTGTTCCAGGTGGTCGGGTCGAGCGGGTCCTGTCCGGTGCGCTCGATCCACTCTTCGCGGCTCGCGGTGCGCAACCCCGCGTCGATCAGTGCCTGGCGGGTCTGGTTGTAGTCCTGGATGCTCATCGAGTCGTTGTCGTGGTTGCGCTTGCCCATGGAAGGCTCCTTCGGTAGTGGGGTTCGGGCTGATTGCCCGCCCGGGGCGCCGGCTGGTGTGCCGTCGCCGGGGGTGGGCCGTCAGAGTTGGTCGGCGCATTGGTTGCACAGGCGGCGGCGGGTGTTGCCCAGGAACGCGAACAGTGCTTTGCGTTGGTGGCAGTTGCGGCATTCGGCTTCTAGGCCGATGACCAGGTCGCCGCGCAGCATGGCGGACCAGTGCGGGGAGGGTGGGGCCGGTTTGGGGTGGGCGCCGCAGGCGGGGCAGCGGCGTGAGGCGCCGCCCTGGTTCTTCAGCCGCCGTTCGACCTGCCGGGTAACCCCGGGCCAGGTGCGGGTCAGGGTCCAGCGGATCCCGGCTTGGGCGACGACTTCGGTCAGGCGGGCGCCGCGGCCGGCTTCGTGTTCTGCCAGGCGCGCGGGCAGGTCGGCGGACCAGCCGGTGTAGTGGCGGGCGTGGCCGAACGGGGTGTCGAAGTGCAGCAGGTACACGGTGCCGACCGTGGCGTTCACCGCTGGCCCCCCGGCGGTGGGTTGTCGATGGTCAGCCGCTCGAACACGATGCGGGCGCCGTGCTGGGCGAGGGCGGCGGCGAGTTGGTCCAGCGGCAGCGGTGCCGCAGCGGGGGCGGGCCGGGTGCCGGCGGCGCGTGCGAGTTGTGCGGCGTGTTCGGCGGGGAACGCGAGCGCGTACGTCTCGCGGCAGCGCGCCGCCATGCGCCGGATGTGCTCGTCATCGGCTTCGCGGCGGCGCCGGGCGATCTGCTCGGGCGCGAGTTTGTAGGTGCGCGAGTAGCGGCCGGTCGCCAGTACCTCGAAGCCGTCTTCGCGCATGCGCGCGTCGTCGGCCTCGGTGCGCAGGCGCAGGGCGCGCAGCGGACGAAACATCAGGTCCTCCAAGACGAGGGCGGGTATGGGAAAGCGCCCGGCCGAACGGGTCGGCAGGGCGCGGGGCGGGTCCGGATAGCGAACCGTGAGGCGGACTGCGGGGTCCAGCTGCGGTCGCGCGGGCGCCTTGGTGCCCGCAGTGCGGACGCGGGTCAGGCGGCGGCGAGCCGGTGCAGCGGGGTCGGGACCGGCGGGGCCGGCTTGTAGTGCGTGCGCGAGGGGCGGCGGGTGGCGGCCTGCCGCGCCTCGGTGCGCTCGTTCTCTTCGAGTTGGGCAAGGGGAAGGTCGCGGTAGACACGCTGACCGGACCCCTCGCAGCGGGCGCCGTGCTCGGTGTGGTGCGGCTGAATAGTGCCGGCGGCCAGCAACCGCCACGCATGGCAGTCGGGACACACCAGCGTCGGTGTCTCCCCCGGGCGCAGGTTCACATCCGAGGCGCGAAAGGAACTGATCGGACGGGCCGGACGGCCGTTGTGACGGTGAGACACGGCTCAACCTCCAAGCTGTGGCGGGCGGCGGGGCGCGGTTCGTGGTGTTCTCCGCTCCCCCGCGAGCCGACCCGGCCAGGGCCGGGGGTTCGTGGGGGACGGGCAGCACCAGAACAAGGGGTGTGCGGGTTCGCCTTAACTGCGGTCCGGGAGTACTGCCGGCCATGTGACCCCCTCGCGGGGGCCGCCATCCAGGTGCACCGGACCTCAGGCGGGATCACTGTTCAGTTATCGCTCACCGGCCCTTCGGGGCCATGGCCACGGCCCGCAACAGCGGGCGGGCCGCACCAAAGCCCGAAGGATCAGGACTGCAAGGCGGCGCGCACTCGGGACGGGTGCAGCTGCGCGGCCATCGCCGGATCCGCCTCGATCGCGGCCTTCACCAGCGCCAGGCCCGTGGAAAGGGCCTGAGCCGGAGTACCGAACACCGTGTCGCGACCCACCTGAACCTGCACGCTGCGGTGCGACGAGGACAGCGCCTCGAACCGCGCCAGACGCCGCAGCGGGATCAGACGACCGGCAAACCAAGCACGCTGAGCAGTGGACTGAACAGCCATGGGATGACCCCTCGATTCAGGTTGTAAGACTGGTTCCATCTGTTGGTGTTGTACCAACAACCTTCGAGACATGAGTTTGCAGAGTCCCACTGCACGTGTCAAGGGTTCTGGCGTATCTTGTTGGTATGAGTCAACCAAGTGGAGGAAGGTAGCCATGGGGGAGCAGACGCCCAGGTACCACCGAATCGCAGACGACCTGCGGCTTCAGATCGAGAGCGGCAAACTCGATCCCGGCGCTCAGTTGCCCACTGAGGCAGAGCTCTCCGATCGGTACGAGGCGAGCCGCAACACCGTGAGACTCGCCCTCGCTCGCCTCACAGACGAGGGGTTGATCCTGTCGGGCCAGGGACGCGGCAGCTTCGTGCGCAAGGCGCACAAGCCGGCCGTCTGGAACTGGAGTCAGCTCGAATCGAGGTCACACCACCAGAACTCGGGCAGCATGGGTGACCAGTGGGCCACGATCGTTGCCGAGAGCGGGCGTCAGCCGCGCCAAGAGATCCAGGTCTCGATCCGCCGTCCGCCGGCCGAGATTGCCGACCGCCTCCAGATGGACCCAGAGTCAGGCCTAACGGTGGTGCGCGAACGGACGCGGTACGTCGATCAGGAGCCGTACGCTCTCGCCGATTCCTATTTCCCCGAGGACCTAGTCCGGGGTACGCCTCTGATGCTGCCAGAGGATGTATCCGCGCCGGGCGGGATACTGTCGAGTATCGGTCTAGTGACAGTACGATACGAGGATGAGATTCGCGTAAGGATGCCGACTCGTCAGGAAGTCGAGCGTCTATCTCTTCCCGCCGCAACTCCGGTCGCAATTCACATGCGAACGGGCTATGACAAAGATGACCGTCCGCTACGGGTGATGGTTACGACCCTTCCGGGTGACCGCCACATCATTCGCTACGACGTGTCTGCCGAGTGAATCCGTGACCCATCCCGTTCGAATTGGCCCACGAGTTTCGAACCGTCGAGACGCGAATACCGTTTGGTATGCATCGTACGGCTCGAACATGCATCTCGACCGACTTCGATACTACCTCCAAGGCGGAAAGCCGCCCGGTGGTACCCGGACATATCCCGGCTGCCGAGATGCGAAACCGCCGAAGCGGTCGTGCCCGGTCGTCTTGCCTGGTGTCATGTACTTCGCGCTTGAGTCCAAGGCGTGGACTGGCGGCATGTCATTTTACGACCCGACCTCGGACGGTTCGACAGCGGCTCGTGCGTATCTGATTACACTCGGACAATTCTCAGACATCGCGGCACAAGAGATGTACCAAGAACCGGGGAAGGACTTCGACCTAAGCGCCGTATTCTCCTCAGGCCGTGTCGAACTTGGTGCCGGAAGATACGAGACACTGATCTACTCGGGGGAGTTGGACGGTCACCCTGTTCTGACGTTCACAGCACCGTGGAGCATCCGCGATGTAGCGAAATCAAAGCCGACTGCGCAGTACCTAGCCTATCTTGCGTCCGGGCTGAAAGAGTCACACGGTTGGAGCGCGCGAGAAGTCGCCGAATATTTGGTGGCGTGCCCGGGGGCGAAAGAGACCTGGACAGTTGGTGAGATTGAGCGAATGCTCATGAAATGATCTGTCTCGCACTGAATCTGCGGAGGGCGTGGGATTCGAACCCACGATGACTCTCGTCATGCCGCTTTTCAAGAGCGGTGCCCTAGGCCACTAGGCGAGCCCTCCCGGCTGCGAGTTACTCCGCAGTCTGCGCGCCAGTCTCTCACAGGCGGCCTCGCCGATGCCGAGGACTTCTAGCGCGTGCCGTTGGTGCTCGTTCCGCGAAGCAGTCGGCGTCACCTCGCGCGAACCGTCTGAGCGAAGATCAGATCGATTGTGGGCCACGCGTGGGCCAGGATTGGAAGGGTTCTGGTTAGTCGCGCTCGATGCGCTGGTCAGGGACATGCGGCGCTCCGCCGCGCACCGGTCTTGAAAACCGGAGTGACGCGAGTCACCGTGGGTTCGAATCCCACGCCCTCCGCCTCCCCGGGCCTCCCCGGCCTCCAAGACCCGTGCGTCCGTCAGCGTGCGTCGTGTCGGCGCGTCAGGCGACCGGCGAGATGCGTACAGCGGTGCCGTAGGCGCAGATCTCGGTCCAGACGTCGCCCATCTCCGAGGTGTCGAAGCGCATCGCGACGATCGCGTTGGCGCCGCGCGACTGCGCCTCGCCGATCATCCGGCCCATCACCTCGTTGCGGCTCTGCACCAGGACCTTGGTCATGCCGCGCAGCTCGCCGCCGAACATCGACTTGAGCCCGGCACCCATCTGGCTGAAGACGTTGCGCGAGCGGACGGTCAACCCGAACACCTCGCCCAGGACCTGCTCGATCCGGTAGCCGGGCACGTCGTTCGAGGTGACCACGAGGAACTGCGGCCCGGTCCAGCCCGACGCTTCTGATTCGCTCATCGGCGCTCTCCATCGTTGTGCGGAAGTGGGGTACGTGCATTGTTCACCGGCCTTTCCTATCGCTGTCCGGTGAGTACCACCAGCCGCACCGCCCGCGGCTGGCACCATGATTAGGTGGAGATCCATGCCGCGCGCCCCCGGGTGGTCGCGCACCGGGGCGCTTCGAGCGAGGCGCCCGAGCACACGCTCGCGGCTTACCGCACGGCGCTCGAAGTCGGCGCCGACGGGTTGGAGTGCGACGTCCGGCTGACCGTCGACGGGCACCTGGTCTGCGTGCACGACCGCAGGGTCAACCGGGTCTCGGACGGCCGCGGGCTGGTGTCCACGCTGGAGCTGGCGCGGCTCGAAGAGCTCGACTTCGGCTCCTGGCACCACACCGCCTCGGACCCCGACGAGCCGGATCTGGACCGCAACAGGGTACTGACGCTGCGTCGGCTCCTTGAGCTGGTCGCCGGGCACCCGCGCCGGGTCGAGCTGGCGATCGAGGTGAAGCACCCGAACCGCTACGCGGGGCTGGTCGAGCGCAGACTCGTCGAGATGCTCGACGAGTTCGGGTGGGCGCACGCGCGCGGCGGCCGGCCGTCACCGGTGCGCGTGATGAGCTTCTCGCGGCTGGCGGTCAAGCGGGTGCACCGGCTCGCGCCGTCGCTGGACACCGTCTTCCTGATGGTGCCGTTCTCGTACCGGCTGCGGGACGGCGTGCTGCCGCGCGGCGTACAGATCGGCGGACCGGCTATTGAGATCCTGCGCGCACGGCCGGAGTATGTGGAGAAGCTGCACCGTGCCGGGCAGCAGGTGCACGTGTGGACGGTCGACGACCCGAACGACGTGGCGCTGTGCATCAAGCTCGGCGTGGACGTGATCATCACCAACCGGCCGCGCGAGGTCCGCGCGCTGGTCGATGCCTGAACGTTCCCTTTAAACGCCTTTAGTAACTCTCTTTCCGGCGATTATCTGAGAGTTTCGTCGCTCGCATACGGCGCGTGTTCACACGAATACGCTGTGGTGCGCGTGACTTTCGCGCTTTCTTGCACGGCGCTACCGTGTCGCTCAAATCTCGGTAAAGCCGCGGCACGCGCCCTGGACGCGGCAATCGGCTGGTAAAACGCGGATGGCCAGGCGATATCGGGGCACTACCCGGCGTTCCGAAGCCCGTTGGGGCGCATTGGGCGCGAAGGCAGTGTCAAAGCGCCGTTGCGATACCGGCCGGGCCTGTTTCCGTCGCGGCGGCCATGGGAATCGGAACCTTGGTGCCGCCCGG
The DNA here is from genome assembly GCA_050725375.1 of Actinocrinis sp. GTDB lineage: Bacteria > Actinomycetota > Actinomycetes > Streptomycetales > Catenulisporaceae > Actinocrinis. Next base: position 7,346 of record JBOHCW010000227.1, read on the forward strand.
AAACCGGTCCGGGGGCGCCCGGGAGTTTCGAGAGGGGTCGGTGGGGGTGATCATGCCTGTGGCACGGGTGTCGCCTACCTCGTTCACCGGCTATCTGCCGCACTCCTCGGTCAGTGTCCGGCAGGCCCGTTCGCAGCTCGCCGCCGCGCTGTACGAACGCGACGTGCTCGGTTCGCTGGTCGACGACGCGGTGCTCATCCTGTCCGAGTTCGTGACCAACGCGCTGCGGCACGCGCGGGCGCTGAACTCCGGGATGATCCGGGTCTCCTGGGGGCTGAGCGGGGACGGGCTGCTGCGGATCGAGGTGACGGACGGCGGCGGGACCACGCGGCCGTCCACCAAGCCCTATTCCATGTCGGTCTCGGCGCACGCCGGGCGCGGGCTGGAGATCGTCGACCGGCTGGCCGACCGCTGGGGTTCCCAGCGCGAGGAGGGCGGCGACGAGTACACGGTGTGGGCCGAGCTGGCGGTGCGCGCCCGGCACGCCGGACGCAGCCGGATGCGCACGGAGCGCGGTACGGCGGCCACGGCGACCGTGACGGCGCTGCCGTCCGCTCAGGCCGAGCAGCCGCGCCCCGCCGCGACCGAGGCGCCCGCGGCTCCGAAGACGGGTGCGTCGCGTCCGGCCGACAAGAAGGCGGCGGCCGTGATCCATCTGCTGCCGACATACCCGCAGCACTGACTGCTTTCTGAGCGGACGGGGCCGACCGCCGTGCCGGCCGGCCCCGTGACGAATGAGAACTCTGCGACACTTGGTGACGGTCCGGGTCAAGACCAGGCAAAACAGTTCTCTTCTTTGGCTCTGCTGTCTTGCCGGTGCGCTACGCGTCCGGGGTAGTGTCGTTCACGGTCCGGCCGTCGGCGCATCCCCCGTCGCCGGCGGTCGGACCACCAGATCCGCCGGGGACGACGACGGCGACGGGCTCGGCCGTGCGCGGGGCGGGCGCGAGGTAGGCGTTCAGCATCTCGCCGAGTTCGGCCAGCAGCCGGGAGACCGGTACCGGGCCGCTGGCCGCCGCGGAGACGATGAACGCCTGCGCCGTGAGCACGATCGCGTGCGCCTGGACGGCGATGGAGCCGACCCGGATCGAGCCGTCGCGGTAGCCCGAGTCCAGCCGGTGCGCGAGCAGCGTGACCGCGATCTGCTGCGTGCTGCCCCACCGGTTGATCAGGTAGGGCATCAGGATCTCCGGCTCGGCCTCCAGCACCTGGTGCATCAGCGGATCGGCGTGGAATGCGCGCACGACCGTCAGCACCGTGTCCACCAGGCGCCGGCGCGCGGCGCGCGGGTCCGGCGGCGCGTTGGGCGGCTCGGTGGTGTGCTCGCGCAGGATGCGGGCGAACTCGTGCCCGAGCACCTCGGCGATCAGCGAGCCGATGTCGGAGTAGCGCCGGTAGAGCGTCATCCGGCTGACGCCGGCGCGGCGGGCCACGTCGTTGAGGGTCGTGTCGTGTACTCCGGCGGACAGGACACAGGCGCGCGCCGCGTCCAGGATCTGCCGCTCGCTCAGGCGCACGGGACGCGTCCGGCCGCCGTTGGCCGTCGCGGGAACTGAGGGGGTAGTACTCATCACCGCCAGCGTACGCATAAAGCTACCGGACGGTAACCATTACTCGCCGAAGTCTTCGCCGCCCTCGGTGACCCTTTAGCGGCGCCGTGTGACTGTGAGTCGCGTGCGCCCGGTCCCTGTGTGCGGTGATTGCGTACTGTGCCGCTGCGTACGGTGTTTCTCCGTAAGGTGTTACTGCGCAAGGTGGTGCTACGCACGAATTACCGCGCGGCGGGGGCGACCAGGCCGGACTCGACGTGCACGACGCCGGCGGACAGCGGCGCTCCGGCCGAGGCCAGTTCCGCGATCGCGTTGTAGCCGCCGGTGCCGCCGCTGAGCGCGACCGGGTCGGTGGCGCACACGCCGGACGCGTCGCCCGCGGCGATGGTGCACTGCACCTGGACCACGCTGCCGTCGGTGCGGGTCAGGTTCAGCGCGACGGTCTGCGGGCCGGCGGTGCCGTTCGCGACGTACACCCGGCCGCTGGCCGCGCCGTCGCTCTGCTCGACGCAGGACTGGACGCGCACGGTGCCGCCGGTGACGGTCGCGGTGCGCACGGCGCCGCAGAACTCCGGGGTGAGCGCCTGCGAGCCCGGGTCGGTCGGTGACGCGGCCGGGTCGCCCTGCGCCGGCGTGGCCGCGGCGGGCGTCGGGGTCGCGATCGTCGAGGGCTGACCCAGGCCGGGCAGCAGGCCGGAGCCCGGGGTCGAGCCGGCGGACGCCTGCCTGTCATGGTTCTGCGGCGGGGTCGCCTGGGCCGCCGCGATCGGCAGCAGCACCACGCCGACGACCGCCCCGGCCAGCGCGAGCGTGCGCACGTGATGCGGCCTCAGCTGCGGCGCGGCGGAGTCGGTGGAGGCGGCGGACCGGGCGTCCTGCGGCATGGACGGCGTCCCCCTTCGCGGGGAGTGATGAGAGTGATCAGTGTGCTGATCGGATGTTGAACACCGGATCAGCGCCGGACCGAATGTTAGTCCTCTCGGACCAGCCGCCGGTAGTCGGATTCACCCTTCCGGGCCTGGCCTTTGCCGGATCGTGACGGCTCGCGGACGCGGCGGTGTTCGGGTCGTGACAAAGCCTTCACCGGCCGGCCGCCTGCGGGGTTCGCCGGCCTCGGCCGCGGGCCGGGTCCCTAGGATGGCCGACCATGGACACCAGCGTTTTGACGGCGGACCTCGCGGTGATCATCGCGGCTTTCGACGAGCGGGCGCGGATCGCCGCGACCGTCGGGGCCGCCGCCTCCGTGCCGGGGGTCGATCTGGTGCTCGTGGTCGACGACGGCTCGGCCGACCAGACCGCCCGGACCGCGCGCGAGGCCGGCGCGATCGTGGTCCGGCACGCGCGCAACCGCGGCAAGGCGGCGGCGATGGAGACCGGGGCGGCGGCGCTCGCCGCGATCGAGGCGCGCGACGGGCGCGGCGAGCCGCGGTTGCTGCTGTTCCTCGACGCGGACCTGGAGGGCACCGCGGCCGAGGCGGCGCCGCTGGCCGAGCCGGTGCGGTCGGGGCGGGCCGGGATGTCGATCGCGACGCTGCCGCCTCAGCCCGGCGGCGGCCACGGCTTCGTGGTGCGGCTCGCGCGCGACGGCATCCGGTCGGCGGTCGGCTTCGAGGCGGCTCAGCCGCTGTCCGGCCAGCGCTGCCTCAGCCGGGCGGCGTTCGAGGCGGCGCGTCCGCTGGCCCGCGGGTTCGGCGTGGAGACCGGCCTGACCATCGACGTGCTGCGCGCCGGGTTCCGGATCGCCGAGGTCGAGGTCGGGTTCCGGCACCGGGTGACGGGCACCGACCTGGCCGGGCAGCTGCACCGGGCACGTCAGTACCGCGACGTGGCCCTGGCGCTGGCCGCGCGCCGGGTCCCGGCCGCGCTGCGCCCGGAGACCTGGCGCGGTCGCCGGTGATCTTGAGCCGGGCGCCCGCTGACTCCGGCGCGCCGGGATCGCGGCGCGCCGAAGCCGGACTTTGAAACAGATTCGCGGGTGCGGTCAGGCGACGAACGGCTGTTCTCCGGCCTCGCCGACCATCGGCCGGCCGGCCGCGTGCCAGGCGAGCATGCCGCCGGCCACGTTGACCGTGCTGCGGCCGAGCTGGTTGAGGTAGCGCACCGCCTGCTCGGAGCGGCCGCCGGCCTTGCACACCACGTACACGTCGCGGTCCCCGGGCACCTCCTCGACCCGGCCCATCAGTTCGCTGAGCGGCAGGTGGACGGCCTCGGGCGCGTGCCCGGCGGCCCACTCGTCGGCCTCGCGCACGTCGAGAAGGTAGCCGTCGGCGGGCAGCGCGGCGAGGTCCACCGCGGGAGTCGTGGGCTTGAACATTTCTTCGGTCCGCTCCATCTGGAAGAAGGGCGCTCGCCCTGAAGATCCGGTCAATGCAAGGTTAAGCGAAGCACAGGGAGCGCTCTCGCGTTCACCGAGGGTTCGGCCGCCTCTTGACACCCGATCTGGTCTAGTCCATTTTTGGCATGCCGGGTAGTGCACGCGCCGGTCGGAGCGGTGATCGGGAGAGCGTTTCCACCGATGACGCGCCGAGCCGCGCTGCCCCACCACGGGCGAATCGCACCGCGAGGTTTGTAATAGGGGGGCGGACTTCGGTCCCCAGAACGCCGGGGAGGCAGGCGCCGCTGCCTCCCCGGTCTCGCGTTTTCAAGGAGCCGGTTCAGCAGCGGGTTCAAGAGCCGGGCGGGCGCCGCGGGAGAGTCGAGGACCGGGCTGCCCGTCCCGCTCGCGCGCCGCGGATCTCATTACCGATCAGCCTGGCGCACACGGTAACTTCTCCTTGTGATCGACCTTCGTGAACTTCGTGCCGACCCGGACCGATTCCGCGCGTCCCAGCGCGCCCGCGGCGAGGACGCCGGCCTGGTGGACCAGGTGCTGGCGGCCGACGAGCGGCGCCGATCGTCCGCGGTCCGGTTCGACACGGTGCGCGCGGAGCAGAAGGGCCTGGGCAAGCTGATCCCGAAGGCGGCCGGCGAGGAGAAGGCCGCGCTGCTGGCGCGGGCCAACGAGCTGGCCGCCGCGGTCAAGGCCGCCGACGCCGAGCAGAACGAGGCGGCCGAGCAGGCCCGCACCCTCGCGCTGTCCCTGTCCAACCTCCTGCAGGACGGGGCACCCGAGGGCGGCGAGGAGGACTTCGTCGTACTCGAACAGGTCGGCACGCCGCGCGACTTCGCCGCCGAGGGCTTCGAGCCGCGCGACCACGTCGAGCTGGGCCGGATCCTCGGCGCGATCGACCTGGAGCGCGGGGTCAAGGTCGGCGGAGCGCGGCAGTACTACCTGACCGGCGTGGGCGCGCTGCTGGAGTTCGCGCTGCTCAACCTGGCGATGGAGCAGGCGCAGCGCACCGGCTTCACGCCGGTGGTCACCCCGTCGCTGGTCAAGCCGGCCGCGATGCAGGGCACCGGCTTCCTGGCGCAGGCCGCGGAGAACGTCTACCACCTGGCCGAGGACGACCTGTACCTGGTCGGCACGTCCGAGGTGCCGCTGGCGGCGTACCACATGGACGAGATCCTGGACGGGAACGCGCTGCCGCTGCGGTACGCCGGCTACTCCTCCTGCTATCGGCGCGAGGCCGGCTCGTACGGCAAGGACACCCGCGGCATCATCCGGGTGCACCAGTTCGAGAAGGTGGAGATGTTCTCGTTCTGCGCGCCCGAGGACGCCGAAGCGGAGCATCAGCGGCTGCTGGGCTGGGAGAAGGAGTTCCTGACCCGGCTGGGCCTGCCGTTCCGGGTGATCGACGTCGCGTCCGGCGACCTCGGCTCGTCCGCGGCGCGCAAGTTCGACTGCGAGGCGTGGATTCCGACGCAGGGCAGGTACCGCGAGGTGACTTCGACCTCGAACTGCACCAGCTTCCAGGCCCGGCGGCTGTCGATCCGGATGCGCGAGGCCGAGGGAGTACGCCCGGTCGCGACGCTGAACGGCACGCTGTGCGCGATGACCCGGATGATCGTGGCCATCCTGGAGAACCATCAGCAGGCCGACTGCTCGGTGCGGGTGCCCGAAGCGCTGCGCCCGTATCTCGGCGGCCGCGAGGTTCTCAGCCCCCTGGCCAAGTAGGGCCGGGCGGCCGGCGACTGACGATGCGTCAGAGGACCTCCCGGCATGGCCGCAGGAGGTCCTCTGGCATAAGGGGGCGCGTTCCCCGAACCGCGCTCCCCCGGCGCATGCGCGGGCGTACAGTACGGGCATGCCACGCCACTCACCTTTGGCGGCGCTGCTTCGGCGTTACGGAATCGCCGACGTTCTCGGATTCAGACCGCTCGACACGGGCCTGCTCAACCGCTCCTTCGCGGTGCGGACCGGCGCGGGGACGCTGTTCCTCAAGCACTATCTCGACCAGGAGCCGCGGGCGATCCGGGCGCAGCACGCCGCGACCGCCGCGTTGTCCGCCCGAGGGCTCCCCGCACTGCCGCCGGTCGCGGACCTCACCGGCCGCACGCTCAGCCGCAGCGGCGCCCGATTGTTCGCGCTGTTCCCGTGGGTGGCCGGCGAGCACCGTCCGGGCCTGACCCTGGAGCCGGAGCGCTGCCGGGAACTGGGCGCGCTGCTCGGAAGGATGCACCGCGCTCTGGCGGACGTGCTCGGCCCGGCCGCGCAGCCGCTGGTGCAGCCGACCGTGCGGGTCGAGGAGGCGCGTGCCAAAGCTCTGCGGCTGCTGGAACTGCTGCGCGCGCGGCCGGTGCGCGAGGGCATCGACGAGATCGCCGAGTTCCGGCTCACCGAGCGGCTGCGGCTGCTCGACGGCCTGGCGCACCGAAGGCCGCAGGATCGCATGAGGCTGACGGTCGGGCCCGTGCACGGCGACTTCCACGGCCTGAACGTCTTCCACCGCCCCGACGGCGCCGTGGACGCGGTCGTGGACTGGGACCGTCTCAGCGTCCAGCCGTACGGCGAGGAGTTGGTGCGCTCCGCCCTCATCATCTTCGTCGACCCGCACGACGGGCAGCTCGACCTGGCGAGGGTGCGCGAGTACGTACACGGATACGTGGCCGAGCGTCCGTGGATGGCCGAGGAGATCCCGGCCGCCGTGCACCGCCTGTGGTGGGAGCGGCTGACCGACTTCTGGATGCTGAGCTGGCGTTACGAGCGTCAGGATTCGCGTACCGACGAACAGTTCCCGGCGGCGGCCGCGCTCGTGGTGTGGTGGACGCACCACTACGAGAAGGTGCTCGACGCCTTCACCGGCTGACACCTCTCAGGGGCCGGATACTAGTCGGTCAGGCGTCTTACCAGGCGTCAGCTCACTAGGCGCCAGAGTCCTGATGTTGAACGCCCTGATGTTCGTGGACGCTGTCCGGATTCTCGTAGCGCAGCAGCACGACGCCGTTGCCGAAGGTGCGCGTCTCGACCAGGCGTAGCGAGGCCCTGATGTCAGGGGACGAAAACAGCGGCTTGCCGCGGCCGATGATCCTGGGGTGCACGTAGATCCGGTACTCGTCGACCAGCCCGTGTCGCATGAAGGACTCGGCGAGGTCCGCTCCGCCCAGGGCCAGGTCGCCGCCGGGCCGGGACTTGAGGGCGGCGACCTCGTCGGGGACCACGTCGCGCACGACCGTCGTGTTCCAGTCGGCCCGGTCCAGGGTGCGCGAGTAGACGATCTTCGGCATCTCGCGCCAGATGCGTGCGTACTCGGCGACCGGGCCGGCGTTACCCGGATCCTGGTCCGCCGTCGGCCAGAAACCGGCCATCAGCTCGTACATGACCCGGCCGTGCAGGAACGCGCCCATCGGGGCGAGGACCCGGTTGAAGTGGCCGTGCACCTCCTCGTCGACCAGGTGCCAGTCCAGTTCGCCGTTCGGACCGGCGATGAACCCGTCCAGCGAGACCGACATCATCAGCACGACCCTGCTCACGGCCACCAGCTCCCCTCAGCCCTCGATCAGTACCACTGCCACATCCTCCGCGCCGCTCGTCTCGAAGCGTCTCATCGGGTACTGACAGCCGCGGGCAAGCAGCGCTACAGGTACGGGCCGGCCGGGGATTGGGGGCCGCGCGGGCCGGGTTCGCCGGAGACGCCGGGCGGCAGCGCCCGGCGCATCTGCTCCAGTTGCGACCTCGCGGCCATCTGCTGGGCGAACAGCGCCGTCTGGATGCCGTGGAACAGGCCCTCCAGCCAGCCGACCAGCTGGGCCTGGGCGATGCGCAGCTCGGCCTCGCTGGGCACGCCGTCCTCGGCGAACGGCAGCGAGAGCCGCTCAAGCTCGCGGATCAGCTCGGGGGCCAGGCCCTTCTCCAGCTCGGCGATCGAGGACTTGTGGATCTCCTTGAGCCGCACGCGGCTGGCCTCGTCGAGCGGCGCGGCGCGCACCTCCTCCAGCAGCTGTTTGATCATCGAGCCGATCCGCATCACCTTCGCGGGTTGCTCGACCATCTCGGCGACGCTGGTCGGGTCCTCGCCGTTGATCTCTATGGGCGTCTCGTCGCCTTCAGGCAACTGGGCGACCGGTAGCCCGTCGGGTCCCACCACGACGTATCCGGCGCGGTAGTCGGACGGGTTCTGGATTTCCGAGTTGGGTGCGTTCATCAGCTGCTCCGGCGGACGGGGACGGTTCGGTCGGCTTGCTTCGGCTCGCGCCTGCTGAAACAGCGCTTAATTCTCTGCAACGAGCAGCACCTTACCGATGTGCCCGGACGATTCGACGAGTCGGTGCGCGTCGGCGGCGCGGGCCATCGGGAGGCGCTGATCGGCCACGACGGTCAGCACTCCGTCGGCGACCAGCGGCCAGACGTGTTCGCGCACGGCGGCCACGATCGCGCTCTTCTCGGCCACCGGTCGGGCGCGCAGCCCGGTCGAGATGATCGCGGCGCGCTTGGCCATCAGCCGGCCGAGGTCGAGCTCGGCGCGGGCGCCGCCCTGCAGGCCGACCACGAGCAGCCGGCCGTTCGTGGCGAGCGCGTCCAGGTTGCGGGACAGGTAGGAGGCGCCCATCACGTCCAGGATCACGTCCGCGCCGTGCCCCGCCGTCAGCTCCGCGACGCGGGCGGCGAAGTCCTCGGTGCGGTAGTCGATCGCGGCGTCGGCGCCGATCTCCCGGCAGCGCGCGACCTTCTCCGGCGTGCCGGCGGTGGCGATCACCCGTGCGCCGATCGCCTTGCCGAGCTGGATCGCGGTGGTGCCGATGCCGCCGGCGCCGCCGTGCACGAGGAAGGTCTCGCGCGGCTGGAGTCCGGCGGCCATGAAGACGTTCGACCAGACCGTGCACACCGCCTCAGGCAGGCCCGCCGCACTGATCAGGTCGATGCCCTTGGGCGCGGGCAGCACCTGACCGGCCGGGACCGCGACCTTCTCGGCATAGCCGCCGCCGGCCAGCAGCGCGCACACCTCGTCGCCGACCTGCCAGCCGGTGACGCCGTCGCCGAGCGCGGCGATCCGGCCGGAGCACTCCAGGCCGAGGATCTCGCTCGCACCGGGCGGCGGCGGGTAGAAGCCGGCGCGCTGGAGCAGGTCGGCCCGGTTCACGGCGCTCGCGGCGATCTCGATCAGCACCTCGCCGACGGCCGGCGCCGGGTCGGGCGCCTCGCCCCAGGACAGCACCTCGGGACCGCCGGGCTCGCTGATCTGGATCGCCTTCATGGTCCCTACCCTATGACGGCGCGACGCCGGTCTCGAACCGGGACAAGTGTGGCGCGGAAAGGCGTCATACGCCGCGGGAGACCGTCTCAGTCGGTACTGTCGCGTCCTTGTGCGGGCGCGTCTTCACGGGCCTCCCGGTGGGCCTCAGCGGCCGTGGAGAGCACCGTGACGACACTGTCGAGGCCGTCCAGTCCGCCGCCGATGCCGAGTGCGTACCCGGCCAGGAACGTGGTCAGCGGCGCGGCCGGGCGGGCCACCGAGTGCGCAGCGACCCGGGCGAGTTCGAGCAGCGCCTGCTGCTGAGCAGCATCGAGCGCGAGCTCCGGGCGGCCGAGTTCGGCCGCCGCCTCGCTGAGCCAGGATTCGAACATCGTCTGTCAGCCTCCTTCGATGTGTCGGGTGCGGGCGCGCTCGCGCGCCATCCGGCGCGCCGCGGCGACGTCCTCCCAAGTGTCGCAGTCCAGCACGGACGGACCGGCGACGCCGACGCGCAGCAGCCGCAGATCCCTGACGAGCCGGCGCAGCGGCAGGCCGCGCGCCCCGTCCGGGCCGAGCCCGGCGATCCTCGACGCGAGCACGGCGCGTCGGTATACGGCCGCCAGCCATTGATCGCGGCCGTCCGCGTCGACCGCGACGGCGCCGTCGAACGCATAAGCGCCGTCGTGTTCTTGCTCGGCTTCATGCGCGGTGTCTTCCGCGAGAGCTGTCCACAGGCTGTGGACGGTCCGCGCGTCCAGGAACGGCAGATCGGCGGCGAAGATCCCGACCAGGTCGCCGGTGCACGTGCGCAGCCCGGCCGCGATCGCGGCGACCGGGCCGCCGCCGGGCGGATCTTCGCGAGCCCAGCGCACTGGCATGCGCGTTCGCCGCTCCGGCCCGATTACGGTGACCGTCGGAGTGACTGGAGTGACGCATGAGTCGGGTGCATGTTCGATCGCCGGGACGCCCTCGGCGCGTGCAAGCGGCGCGCCGAGACAGGCCGCGATCACGCGGTCGAGCATGGCCAGGCCGGACACCTCGACCATCGGCTTGTCCGCGCCGTCGAGCCGCCGCGCCTCGCCGCCGGCGAGGATCAGGAAGTCCACGAGTCCGACATTAGGCGCGATCGGCCGCGAGATCCGCCGCGGGACACGAGGTGCGTACGGCGACGGCGGCGCGTCACGCCGCGACGGCCGCGTGCGGCTTGAGGTCCCGCTCGAAGTGGATCATCGCGCCGCGCGCCGGGTGGTTGCGGATGTCGACCCGGTCGCAGAGGGCTTCGATGAGCATCAGGCCCCGGCCGCACTCCGGTGTGTCGGCGAGCGACGCGGGGCTGTCCGCGACCGAAACCGCCGCGCGCGCCGGGGGCCGGGCCGAGGCGGCGGCCACGCTGTGCTCGGCGAGCCGGCGGGGGGCGAAGCCGACCCCGTTGTCGATCACGTCGATCCAGCAGCGGTCCGCGCTGATCCCCGCCGCCACCCAGTAGCCCTCGGCCAGCCCGGCGTGCTCGATCACGTTCGCGCAGGCCTCGGTCAGCGCCACCCCGAGGTCGAACGAGACCTCGGGGTCCACGCCGGCGAGTGTCGCGGTGTCTCGCAGCATGCGCCGCGCCTTCCCCACGCTCTGCGCCTCCCGAGGCAGCAGCAGGGTCCAGTTGACGTCCACGAGCCAACAACCTCCAACGGTCGACAAGGACGCACGCACCTTCTTCGTATTACCGCGCATGAGGCTCAATACGCGTCTAATAAGCCGGAAAACGACACCCGTGTCGCGGCTTATCACCCCTACGGCGGCACGTTCCCCGTCTTCCGCCACTTGACACGGTTCGACACGCGCTTGTGACAAGGGGATACGGTGGTGGCCATGTCCGCAGAGCAACCAGCCCGTTACGCGTACCTCGGACCCGAAGGCACCTTCACCGAGGCGGCGCTGCTCTCGTTGCCCGAGGCCGGTTTGGTCGATGCGGTGCCTTACGCGACGGTGCCGGCCGCTCTCGACGCCGTGCGGCGCGGGGACTGCGAGGCCGCGGTCGTGGCGATGGAGAGCTCTGTCGAGGGCGCGGTGACCGCGACCATCGACGAACTGGCGTCCGGCGAGCCGCTGGTGATCGTGCGGGAACTCCTGCTGCCGGTCAGTTTCGCGCTGCTGGCGCGGCCGGGCACCGCGCTGGACGAGGTGAAGATCGTCTCCAGCCACCCGGTGGCCGAGCCGCAGTGCCGCCGCTGGCTGGGCGAGAACCTGCCCGACGCGCGCTGGGAGGCGGCCACCTCGAACGCGCACGCGGCCCGGCAGGTGCAGGACGGCGTGTACGACGCGGCGCTCGCCGGAGCGTTCGCGGCGGCGCGGTACGGGCTGGCCGTGCTGGCCGAACCGGTGTCCGACGTCGAGGGCGCGCAGACCCGCTTCGTCATGGTGACCCGGCCGGGCGCGGTGCCGGAGCCGACCGGGCTGGACAAGACCTCGATCACGGTGGGCCTGCGCGACAACCACCCCGGCGAGCTGATGGAGATCCTGGAGCAGTTCGCCACCCGCGGGGTGAACCTGTGCCGGATCGAGTCGCGGCCGACCGGTGAGGCGATGGGCCGCTACTTCTTCTTCATCGACTGTGAGGGGCACATCGCGGACGCGCGCGTCGGCGAGGCCCTGATGGGCCTTCGGCGCAGCAGCGCGCACCTTCGGTTCCTCGGTTCGTACCGGCGCGCGGACGGACAGCCGCCCACGATTCGCCGCAGCACCAGCGACGCGGCGTACGCGTCGGCGCTCGGCTGGCTGGACGCCGCGCGATCCGGCGGGTCGGCGTGAATATGCCGAATCGGACCGTCTGTCCGGCGCGACGCCCCCGGAGAGCGTGACTCTGGGTGCTGTCTCGCGGTGGAATTCGTGCACTGTGAGCAACACCGGCGATCGATGGTTCGGCCGGGCCGTGTGCGGGTACTGACGCCGCGTTAGGCGGCGCGCCGTGCATACGCACGTGGCGACGGATAATTCGCACCGGGGTCTCACCTGGCGTCTTGAGTCGGTTACGCTAGGCCACAAGACTGATTTCGCAACGAAGGGCGGCGCGCGGGGCGTTCAGGGGCAGGGCGTTCGCGGCGTCTCCCGAATACGGGAACGACGAGCACGGATCGACGTACGAGGGGGTTGAGAGTGGCGCTCGTAGTCGTGGTGCCCGGTCCCGGCAGCCCGGACCAGGCGGCACGGTCCGCCGGCCCGGGGGTGCGGCGGACGGAACCGGTGCAGCGTGTGGTCTCGGCGCTGTCCTCCTCGGTGCGCGCGATGCGCGGGCCGGTGCCGAAGGCGGGCGAGGTCAGCGTGCTCGACCTGGCCGAGGTTTTCAGCCGGCCGACGGGCGGTCAGCCCGCGTTCGGTGACGGCGCGGCCGAGCACGGCGCGGTCGATCAGGGCGCTGAGCACGGCTCGGCGAGCACGAACGGCGCGGGTCCGTATCCCGGCTCGGCGGTGACGACGCCGGACAGCGCGCGCAACCAGGGGAACAAGGGCGATCCGCAGCCCGCGGACGAGGCAGCCGTCGCGGAGGCCGCGGACCTGACCGCCGAACTGCTCGGCGCGTGGTGGACGGCGGCGGCGCGGATCGGCCGGTTCGAGACCCCGCAGGAGCGGCCCGCGGGCGGGTCGGCCGAGCCGGCGGACCTGACCGGGGCGCTGGCCTCGACCGTGTACTTCCAGGGCTCGGCCGCGATGGTCGACGCCGAGGCGGCCGCGCTCAGCCGCTACCTGACCGACCTGAAACTGCGTCACGAGGCGCGCGCCGAGACGCAGAGCGCGATAACGCCGGACACCCGCGTCGTGGTCGGCCACGGCGTCGGCGCGGTGATCGCATACGAAGCCCTGTGCGCCCTTGGCGACGCGGCCACCGTCACCTTCGTCTCGCTCGGCGCGGCGCTGTGTGGACCCGACGGCGTCTTCACCCGGCTCGAACCGGCGCCGCGCAACGGGCAGGGGCACTGGCCGGCCTCGGTGCGCCGCTGGTTCAACGTGGTGGCCGATTCGGATCCCACCGCGATCATCGCCCCGCGGCTTACCGAGCGGTTCGGCCCCGGCATCGAGGACGAGGTCGTCGAGATGAAGAGCGCCTGCGGCGACCTGCCCACCTACCTCGCGGACCGGACGGCCGGCCGTGCGATGGCCGCCGGCCTCGGCGTCTGACACGTCCTTAGACCGCGAAGAGCGGTCGCATTATCTAACGCCCCGTCAGTAGTGCATTACCCGAGCCGTGTCATCCGGACAGTGGCATTCGGACAGTGTCGTCCGAACAGTGCCATTCGAGCCGTATTAGCCGAAGAAGCCGGCGTCCGGCTGCGGCTGGCTCTGTTCCGGGTAATACGACGCGTACTGCACCTGGCCGGGATCGGCGGTGTAGATGCCGTGCAGTTCCTGCTCCTTGTACTGGATCTGCTGGTAAAGCCGGGCGTACAGCGCGTCCAGCGCCTGCGACGCGCCGAACTCCGCGAGCACCTGGCCGAGCGGGCTGGACAGCAGCGTCTCGCGCTCCACCCGCGCCTCGGCGGTCCGCGCGCGCAGCCAGATCAGCCGCTGGCGCAGCCACAGCGCCCGCTCCTCGCTGCCGAGCTCGGGGCCATGCGCGCTGATCACGGCCCACTCCTCGGCCAGCCGCTGCAGGTCGTACAGGTCGGCGCGCCGGTACGCGTCGTTGACCCGGGTTATGAAGGCGTTGCGCCGTTCCTTCTCCAGCGGGTCCTGAGTGAAGTCCGGATGCGCGCGGCGTGCCAGTTCCCGGTACAGCCGCTGCGCGGCCTTGGCCGGGTCGGCCGCGTTCTTCGACACCTCTTCGGGCGGCTCGGTGAAACGCAGCGTGCTCGCGTACTCCGGGTCGATCAGCGGTGGCGCGGGCTCGGGCTCGGGATCGTCCGAGGGCAGCGGGTCGGTCAACGGGTCGAAGGCCGGCGCCGCGCCGTTGGCGGCCATGCGCAGCTCGTAGGCACGCCGGGCCTCCTGCGGGTCGCCGGTCATGGCGGCGCGGGCCTCGGCGACGAGCAGGTCCAGCTGGTCGAGCCGGTCGTACAGCGGCCCGAGATGGTGGTGGTGCAGCCGGGTCAGCCGGTCCAGGTCGACCCTTGCGCTCTCCAGTTCGATCTGCGCCGAGGCCAGTCCGGCCTCGGCGGTGGCTACGGTGTCCTCCAGCGTCGGCGCCGCCTGTCCCCCCGTGGGCGGGGTCGCCGAGCCATAGGGCGAGTCCTGCGTGGCAGACGTCGCGGAGACGTCCATGGCCCCTCCTTGCTGATACTTACGCGGCAAACATATCCGCGGCGTCGGACGGCGCCCAGTTCGGCTGCCGCCTCCGACACACGATCGATACCTGTCGTGGGTTCGCTGTTTCGGGTGGTGACCGCCCCGTCACGGTGGGATCCGGGCCTGGGCCGGGCTCGGCGCGCCCGGCGCGCTCAGTGGGCGGCGCCCGACAGGTTGAGCCCGATCACCCCCGCGACGATGAGCGACACGGCCACGATCTTGAGCAGCGAACTGCTCTCGCCGAGGAACAACATTCCGTACACCACTGTTCCGGCCGCGCCGATCCCGGTCCACACCGCATAGGCGGGACCGATCTCCAGATCGTTCAGCGCCCGGGTCAGCAGCGCGAACGAACCGATCGCGAACAGCGCGAATCCGGCGGTCGGCAGCAGACGGGTGAAGCCGTCGCTCAACTTGAGGCAGACCGCGAAACCGGTCTCCAGTAGACCGGCGAGGATCACCAGGAGCCAGGCCATGCTCCCAGTGTCCGGAAATCGGGCCGGAATCACAATTCAGATCAAGGCAGCCAACGGCGGCGGGGATTCGCGTCTGCGGCGTGTCCGTGACAAAGGGTGTGCCAACGGCTGAAAAGGTGCCATCAGTCATAAGGCCGACCGGGGTGGCCGACGCCGCGCCGCTGGTCCAGGCTCGAACTGAGGACGAGGTCCGCACGCGGGAAGGATGGCGGCGATGAAGGTGGGCGGA
>JBOHCW010000228.1:0-12801 GCA_050725375.1 Actinocrinis sp.
GGTCCAGGCGTCCTCGGACTCGCCCCAGCTGATGCTGATCGCGGCCGGCACCGGAGTCGCCTGCAGGGCGGCGGTCACGGCGGCCACGAAGCCCTGGTCGGTGTTCGGCGCGAAGTACACGACCTGCGCCGCGCCCGGGGCCAGCGCCCCGGCCACCTCGATGTCCAGCAGCACCTCGCCGTCCGGGCCGCCCGGGTCGCCGGTCGGGCCGTTCGCGCCGCCGTCCACCGGGACCGCGGTCACCGACGGGGTGGCCAGGCCCAGCCCGGAGAAGTAGGCGTCCAGGTCGGCGCGCGCGTAGCCGCCGCCCAGCTCGATGATCGCCAGCGTCTGGCCGGTGCCGTCGGCGTCCGGGGGGAAGCCGTACGCCGCGCCGACCTGCAGGGCCGTGTACGAGGTGGCCGCGGCCGCCGCCGGGGCCAGCCGGAAGTGGGCGCGCGCCTGCGGCCGGTCGTCGATGCCCAGCACCGCCGTCACGACGCCGGACAGCGCGTCGGGAAGGTTCAGCGGCCCGGTGCGGTACCGGTGCACTACGCCATCCGTGGCCTGCGGATGCGCCGTGCGCACGCGGGAGAGCGAGGTGCCGAACGACTCGGTGAACGCCGAGACGGGACCGGCGACCACGATCCGCCGCGTGCCCGGGTCCGCGTCGATCAGCTCGATCCCGTGGCGGGCAAGGGTTTCACGCACGTGCTCGACGTCCTCGGGGTCCGCGCCGTACTGCGTCCTCAACTGCTCGCGGGTCAGCCGCGCGGTCCCGGAGACCGCTTCGGCGGGCAGATTCTGCCGGCGGCGCAGATAGACGCTGACCTCGATGCGCTCTTGGGGATCGGACGGCCCAAGGACCTCGGAACGGGGCATCGAACGGCGATGTGAGGCGGCGAGTTCCATAATGCACATAGATATCCCACGTTCCGTCAGTTGCGAACCTTATCCGGCCCGGCGCGCCGGTCAGACGCTTACCGCGCCGCGCTGGCCGTCGGCGCACACCCCTAAGATGTCGCAGGTTGACAGTGCAGATACGCACGGGAACTATTGAGGCTTCGCAAGCCGCCTGAACAGGGAGTACCTTGATATCCTTCGAGCGGGTGACGAAAAGGTATCCGGACGGCACCGTCGCGGTGAACGATCTGAGCCTTACCGCCCCTGACGGCGCGATCACGGTACTGGTCGGGCCATCGGGCTGCGGCAAGACGACGTCGCTGCGAATGGTCAACCGGCTGATCGAACCCACCGAGGGGCGCATCGCCATCGACGGCGTCGATGTGCGCGCTCAACCGGCCGCGCAGCTGCGCCGGTCGATCGGGTACGTGATCCAGCAGGCGGGCCTGTTCCCGCACCGCACCATCGTCGACAACATCGCCACCGTGCCGCGGCTGCTCGGCCAGGACCGGCGCACCGCCAGGAAGCGCGCGCACGAGCTGATGGAGCTGGTCGGCCTCGAACCCGTGCTGGCCAAGCGCTACCCGTACCAGCTGTCCGGCGGACAGCAGCAGCGCGTCGGCGTGGCCCGCGCACTGGCCGCCGACCCGCCGGTGCTGCTGATGGACGAGCCGTTCTCCGCGGTCGACCCGATCGTGCGCAAGGGCCTGCAGGAGGAGTTCCTGCGCATCCAGGCCGAGGTCGCCAAGACCATCCTGTTCGTCACGCACGACATCGACGAGGCGGTCAAGCTCGGCGACAAGGTCGCGGTGCTGCGCGAGGGCGGGGTCCTGGCCCAGTTCGACTCGCCGGAGCGGCTGCTGGCCGAGCCGGTCGACGAGTTCGTCGAGCAGTTCCTCGGCGCCGACCGCGGCATCCGCCGGCTGACCTTCTTCCCGAGCCTGGGCCTGAGCCTGAGCGAGGCCCCGGTGATCGGCTCGGACACCGCCTCGCCCTCCGCGCGGGACGCGGCGCTCGCGGCCGGCACGCCGTGGCTGCTGATCGTGGACGCCGAGCGCAAGCCGCTGGGCTGGGTCAACCCGGCCGCGCTGCCGAACTCCGGACCGGTCGGCCGGGCCCGGATGATCCCGGCCGGGCACGCCTTCAAGGCCGGGACCGACTCGCTGCGCGCCGCCCTGGACTCCGCGGTGCTCTCCCCCACCGGCTGGGCGATCGGCGCCGACCCGGACGGCCGGGTGCTCGGGGTGATCAGCCAGGAGTCGATCGCCGCGGCGATCCGCGCGGCGCACGCGCAGGAGACCGCCGACCAGGAGCGTGTCGCGGCCGCCGCGTCGCAGGGCTCGGAGCCGACCTCCGCGAAGCCGCCGGCCGACGCGAAGCTCCCGGCCGGCGCGGCCAAGGGCGCCGGGCCCGGCGACGACGCCGACTCGGATTCGGACTCGCTGGAGCAGGCCCGATGAGCATCTTCGACATGCCGAGCTACGTGCAGCACACGTACCTCGGCCTGCTGGCCGAGCAGTTGAAGGTCTCCTTCGGCGCCACACTGGTCGGACTGGCCGTCGCGCTGCCGGTCGGCCAGGCCTGCGCCCGCTGGAAGTTCCTCTACCAGCCGGTGCTGGCACTGGTGACGATCATCTACTCGGTCCCGTCGCTGGCCCTGTTCGTGTTCCTGATCGACTACACGGGCCTGACCGACACCACGATCTTCATCCCGCTGAGCCTCTACAGCCTCTGCATCCTGGTGCCCGGCGTGGTCGACGGCGTGCGCACGGTGCCGCCCGAGGTGCGCCTGGCGGCCGACGCGATGGGCTTCAGCCCGCTGCGCCGATATCTCCAGGTCGAGCTGCCGATCGCCTCGCCGACCATCATGGCGTCGGTGCGGGTGGCGGCGGTCTCCAGCATCAGCCTGATGAGCATCGGCGCCGTGATCGGCAACCTCGGCGGCTTCGGCGAGCTGTTCACCACGGGCCTGAAGTTCTTCAACCTCAGGCTGCTGTGGCTGGGCCTGTTCAGCCTCCTGGTGCTGGCGCTGCTGTGTGACGGGCTGCTGCGCCTCGCACAACGCTCGTTCACCCCCTGGGCCGACCGCAGGAGCGCGCGCGCATGAGCCTGTTCACCTACATCCACCAGTTCTTCTCCGACCCCGCCTTCCACAGCGGGTACAACAGCTATTTGCAGCGCATCTCCGAGCACTGCTGGTACTCGCTGATCGCGTTCGTGTGGTCGGCCGCCATCGGGCTGCCGCTGGCCTTCACCACCGGGCACCTCGGCCGCGGCGACGGGCCGATCGCGGCGCTGGCCGCCGTCGGCCGGGCGATGCCGAGCCTGGGCCTGATCACGCTGCTGGCGGTCAAGATCGGCGTGTTCAACTTCAACGCCGCGCTGATCCCGCTGGTGGCCCTGGCCGTGCCGCCGATCCTGCTGACCACGCACGAGGGCCTGCGCGCCGTGGACCGCTCGGTGGTCGACGCGGCCCGCGGCATGGGCATGAAGCCGCTGCAGGTGCTCGCCCGGGTGGAGATCCCCTCCGCGCTGCCGCTGATCCTGAGCGGGCTGCGCACGGCCGCCGTGCAGATCGTGGCGACCACCAC
Source organism: Actinocrinis sp. (assembly GCA_050725375.1). GTDB lineage: Bacteria > Actinomycetota > Actinomycetes > Streptomycetales > Catenulisporaceae > Actinocrinis. The sequence goes on from JBOHCW010000228.1 coordinate 3,474, forward strand.
GATCGCCGCGGTGATCTCCTTCGGCGGGCTGGGCCGGTACGTGGTGGACGGACTGTCCGAATTCGAGTACTACCAGGTGGTCGGCGGCGGATTCCTGGTCGTGCTGCTGTCGATCGCCACGCTGCTGCTGTTCTCGCTGCTTTCCCGGCTGCTGGTTTCCCCGGGCCTGCGCGTCAATAGGTAGACCCATTTCCCGGGCCCTGTTCACGGATCACCGCGCGGATCCGCCGCGCATATCCGATTCGCCCGATCCGGTCTCCGGAAATACCGCGGCCCCCGTTGATTCGGGGGCCGTGTCATTTCCGGTGCTTTACCGCTTCGTCACGCTTTCGGCGTATTCGGCGTATTCGGCGGGGTTTATCAGGCTATGCGGCGGCGACCGCCCGGGCCAGCGCGTGCTCCAGCACGATGACCAGCGAGTCGCGCACCGAACTCTGGTCGCGTGCGTCGAAGCACATCACGGGCACCTCGTCGCCCACGTCCAGCGCCTCGCGCACGGCGTCGAGCGGATGGGTCAGATCGCCGTCGAAGGTGTTGACCGCGACCGCGAACGGCATGCCCTTGCGCTCGAAGTAGTCCACCGCCGGGAAGCAGTCGTCCAGCCGCCGGCTGTCGACCACGACCAGCGCGCCGAGGGCGCCTTCGGTCACGTCGTCCCACATGAAGCCGAACCGGTCCTGCCCGGGCGTGCCGAACAGGTAGAGCTTCAGGGTCGGGTCGAGCGTCAGGCAGCCGAAGTCCATGGCCACCGTGGTGGTGGTCTTGTTCGGGGTCAGCGTGACGTCGTCCACCCCGGCGGCCACCTCGGTGATGGAGGCCTCGGTGGTCAGCGGCTCGATCTCGGAGACCGCGGCGACCGCGGTGGTCTTGCCGACGCCGAAGCCGCCCGCGACGACCATCTTGACCGGCAGCGGAGGCCTGGCGGTCTGCTGGTCGCTAGTCGGCATCCCGTGAGCCGACGGAAGTGGGGATGGCGCGGAGCCCATCGATCACCCTTCGCAGTACGTCGATGTCGGAGGCGGTGCCGGCGCGGGGCACATGCACCGCCAGCAGTTGGCTGGCCCGCAGGTCCCCCGCGAGCACCCGGACCACGTTCAGATGCAGTCTCAGCTTGACGGCGACCTCGGCCAGGGACAGCGGGGTCCCGCAGGCCTCGACGATGGCGCGCCGCTCGAAGGCGAGCGCGCCGAGCTTGCCCAGGCCCTCGGCGGTCGCCACCACCTGGGTCTCCACCGGCAGACCCGCGTCGGCGGCGACCCGGCCCTCGGTGACCATGAACGGCCGGACGGCCGAGGCGCGCTCGGCGCCGTGCGCCGCCCCGGCACGCCCCTGCTGGGGGCTCGCCGGGTCGGGCCGTCCGCCCCCGGGGCTCACCCCGTCGCTCCGGCGGCGCCGACTGTGTTCTTGAGCTCCACGATCAGCTGCGGGCTGAGGATGGCGCCGACCCGGTTGGCGAACAGGGTCATCTCGTAGGCCACGTTGCCCAGCTTGGCGTCCTTGGACGCCACCACGCCGAGCACCGAGCCGCTGCCGATCGAGGAGACCAGCAGGTGGCCGCCGGCCATGTCGATGATGACCTTGTTCAGCGCGCCGAGGCCGTAGTTGCCGGCCGCGCCCGCCGCGAGGCTGGTGATCCCCGAGACGATCGCGGCGAGCCTCTCGGAATCGGCCTGGTCGCCCGGCCGGGAAACAGCTATCAGCAGTCCGTCGGAGGAGACGGCGATAGCGTCGACCACTCCCGCGGTCTCCGCGGCGAAGCGGCTGACCATCCAGGTGAAATCGGCCGCTGCGGCACGAAGGCCGTCGGCGTCGGTGGTGGAGGCGGTCATAGCCTCTCTCCCTTCTCCTCGTCGGTGTCGCCTTGCGGCGGCGCGTGGTGCGCGACCCCGGACGGCGGCTGGTACTGTGCCGTCCCGGCCGGCTGGACCGGCAGGCCCTGCGCGCTGTCGCGCAGTGCCTGGTCCACTCCGGCTTCGAACTCTTCGATCGCCGCGCGCGCCGCCTCGGCGTCGAGCGCCGCCGCCGGAGCGAGCGAGACACCCTGGCGCCCGCCGCCGGGGGCGGGCTGCTGGGCGCGTCCGCCGCGCACCCGGCGCGGCAGCGTCGGCGGCCGCTGCGCCATGGTGCCCTCACGGTCCCGGCCGCGTTGCGCCAGGCCCGTGCCGATGGTCGCCTCCCGGTCGCGCCGCTGTTCGGGCATCGGCGGGGTGGGCACCGTGCGGGGCGCCGGGGCGGCGGCCGAGCCGCCGGTCGCGCGCTCCGCGAGCTCCACCGAGCCGAGCAGCAGTTCGTCCGGGACGCTAATGCGTGCGGTCAGGCCCCCGCCCGCGGTCTGGGCGAGGGTGACCTGGACGCCGGTGCGCTGGGCCAGGCGTCCGACCACGAACAGGCCGAGGACCTTGGTGGGCGCCAGGTCCAGCCGCTCACGGCGGACCAACAGCTCATTCTCCTGCATGAGGCGCTGTGTCGTCATCCCCACGCCGCGGTCGACGATCTCGACCACCGCGCCGCGCGAGACGCTGCGCACCGCCACGTCCACCGTGCTGGAGGTCGGCGAGAAGGCCACCGCGTTCTCCACCAGCTCGGCGATCATCAGGGTCAGGTCGCCGATCGCGGACGGGGTGACCAGCGAGTCGCCCTCGGCGCCGAGCACCACGCGCTGGTAGCCCTCGATGCGGCCGATGGCCGAGCGCACCACGTCGGTCAGCCGCATCGGGGTGGCTTCCAGGGCGGGCTCGCGCTCACCGGACAGCAGCACCAGGCTGTCCGCGCCGCGCTGCAGGCGCACCGCGAGGTGGTCGATCCGGTAGAGCCGCTCCAGCAGCACCGGGTCGGTCTCGCTGCGCTCCATCGCGTCGATCAGGGCCAGCTGGCGCCCGGTGAGGTTGTAGATGCGCCGGCCGACGTTGCCGAACATCTCGGCGGTGTTGCGCCGCACCAGCACCTGGCGCTCCAGCACCTGGACCGCGGTCTCCTGCAGCCGGTTGAACGAGTCGGCCAGGTCGCCGATCTCGTCCCGGGTGGAGACCTGCACGTGCTCCAGTTCGGGCGTGCCCACGTGTTCCGGGTCGTCGTCGGCCACGCGCTGCAGGTCCTGCTCGGCGACCGTGGCGATGCGGGTGGCCGCGCGGGTCAGCCGCAGCACCGGGCGGGCGATCGAGTGCCGGATCAGGACGCTGAAGACGACCAGGCCGATCAGCAGCAGCACCGCGACGACCACCAGCGCGACGGCCGTCCAGGCCGCCACCGAGGCGCTGTGCGAGGCGCGCGCCACCACCTGGGCGGTGATGTTCGCCTCCATGATCGAGCGCGCCTGACCCTGCGAGAGGGCCGCGTCGGCCACGGTGCGCGCGTACCCGGTCAGGTTGGCCAGGCCGGAGGCGCTGCCGGAGATGAACGCGGTGGCCGCGGCGTCGTCGAACTGGTCGATCGTGCTCTGCTGCGGGTTCTGCTGCACCGCGCTGTACAAGGTGTAGTCGGACTGCGGCACGAACTGCTGCAGTCGGGCGCCCTCGGCGATCGCGACGCCGCTGTACTGCTCGGCCAGCGGGTACTGGGTCGGCGCCTCGGACGGGCTGTCGGCGATCTCGGCGAGGGCGGACTCGCGCTCGTTGGCGGCCAGGTCCGCCTGGAACAGGATGTCGAGCTCGGCCTCGGGGACGGCGGCCGGGTTGCTGTCCGACGCCTGCTGGGCCAGGCCCATCGCACTGGAGAGGTCCTGCATCGCGCTGGTGTAGGACTGCAGCAGGATGGTGCCGTTGATCGTGCTGTTGTGAACGGCGGCGCGCGGCTGGGAGAGCGCGTCGACCTCCGCCAGCGCCCGGTACATCTTGGGCGACGGGTTGTTGCCGTAGGACGCCAGGACCGTGGCCCGCTGCCGGTCGGTCTCCTCGATGGCCTTGTCGAAGGCCGTCATGTCGACCAGCTGGATGCTGGCGATCACGCCGAGCGCGTCCTCCTGCTCCAGGCTCAGGTCGTTGATCAGCGTGCTGACCTGCTCGGTCGTGGTCATGTACGACGCGGCGTCCTGCCAGGTGCGGGCCGCGTCGACCTGCGCGATCACCAGCGGGGCCAGCAGCCCGACGATGGCGAGTGACGGCAGCAGCACCAGAGCGTCGAGCTTGCGCCGGAACGGGATGCGGTCGAGGCGCCGGCCGGTCGCCTTGCGGCCGTGCGCCGGACGTCCCTTTTCCTGCCCACTGCGCACAGCCACCGTGCCTGCCTCCCCGGAGCGCCATAGGCCGTTCGAGTGCAAATCGCGGCCACGACACCGATGATCAGATTTCAGATCCGAACCGGCAGCACAGTATCGAATGAAGTGCCGTCTTGTCGCCATCCGGTCACGCCCCGGATGTTTCCCGGTGATTAACAGTGGCCCTACGTCGCCAGTCTGCAGCCCTAAGCGATACCTTTCGGTGATCGGTTGTCGGTTGACGGGTCGTCGATCGGCTCGATTGGATTGCCCGGGCAGTTTTTCACAATCCGCGACGCGCGCACGGGGCAGGCGCGTGCTCTCCCCCTCCGACTAAGGAGCACCAGTGAATACCTGGACCAAGCGGATCTCGGCCGCCGCTTCCACTGCAGTTCTGACCGGCGCGTTCCTCGCCGGGTGCAGCAGCAGTTCGTCGGGCGGCGGCAACCCCCTCACCGGGGGCGGCAACAACGCCAGCGCGCCGGCCACCGGGGGCGGCTCCGTCGTGGTCGGCTCGGACAACTTCGCCGAGAGCGTCCTGTTGGCCGACATCTACGGCCAGGCGCTGGCCGCGAAGGGCTACAACGTCACCTACAAGCTGAACATCGCCAGCCGCGAGGTGACCTACGGCCTGCTCAAGAGCGGCGCGATCACGCTCAAGCCGGAGTACAACGGCGCGCTGCTGTCGTACCTGGACAGCCTGGTGAAGGCGAACACGCCGCAGACCTCCACCGACCAGGTGGACGCGGCGATCGCAAAGGAGCTCGACCCGAAGCTGCAGGTGCTCAAGCCCGCCACCGCGCAGGACAACGACACCCTGACGCTGAGCAAGCAGGCCGCGGCCAAGTACAAGCTGACGGCGAGTTCCTCGATCGCCGACTTCATCACCGCGCTCAACGGCGGCCCGGTCTCGATCGGCGCGGCGGCCGAGTTCCAGACCCGCTACCAGGGCATCCTCGGCCTGGAGCAGGCCTACGGCCTCAAGGCCTCGCAGATCACCTTCAAGTCGCTGGACGCGGGCGGCACGCTGACCGAGACGGCCCTGAGCCAGAACGCGGTCGACTCCGGCGACCTGTTCACCACCGACCCGACCATCAGCCAGAACGGCCTGGTCACGCTGACCGACCCGAAGAACATCTTCGGCCTGCAGAACGTGCTCCCGCTGGTGAACAAGACCGCGCTGAACCAGGCCGGCGTCGACGCCCTGAACGCGGTGGACGCCAAGCTGGACAGCGCCACGCTGCTCTCGCTGGACGTCAAGGCCCAGATCCAGAAGCAGGACCCGGCGACGGTGGCCAAGGCCTGGCTCTCGTCGGTGGGCCTGGTCACCGGCTGAACCCGGTCACCGGCTGAACCCGCGGAAGCCGAGCGCGCCTCGGTTTCGAGACCGGTCACACGCCGGACCGATACCGAATCGAAATCCGGGCCGGACGCCCCGCGTCCGGCCCGGATTTGTTCATACGCGAGCTGACATCAGGACCCGGACGGCGGTTAGCTGCCGCTGGCGGGAACAGGCCGATCGGCCGTCGGCCCTGGTCCGCCCCGGAGTATCAACGTACCCTTACGTCGAAATCGGCTCTGTGCTCAGCCCGCGTTCCGGGCGGAGCGCAGAGCCTTGGCACAAGGTGGCGAAGGGACACGTGATGCGCAGCATGACGCGTGGTGGGGGCAGGCGGCCGGCGCCGCGGTGGCTCGCGGCGTTCGTGGCGCTGGTCGCGGGCCTGGCACTGGTCGGCGCGGCGGGCCCGGCCTCGGCCGGTACGGCGCCGATCTCGAAGGCGGCCGCGCCGAGCGGACCGGTCTCCAGCGACGGCACGTCCATCGGCGGTGCGCAGCCGAACCTGGTGACGCCGTTCACCGGCAGCGGCTGCCACACCTACAACTACTGGAACGGCGCCGAGGTCTGCATCACCGTCAACGGCCCGAGCCTGAACATGCAGTCGGCCACCGGCTACACCGACGGCCCCGACTCGGACGAGGGCCACCTGTACGACACCGAGGGCGTCATCAGCATCTACGGCCACCCGGTCAACCACCACCTGACCATCAGCTGGGCCTCCGGCGGCGGCGTGTGGCTGGCCAACGGCGACAACATGTGCTTCAGCGACACGACCCTCGGGCAGACGGCCTGCCTCACGATGCGTCTCTAACGAGGACGCTTCTAACGAGGACGCTGCGCGCCGCGTCAGCCGAGCGCTAGCAGGTCCCTGACGGCGCGTTCCGCGGCGGCCTCGTCGGCCAGCGCGCCGGGAGCGGCGTACGGGCGGTCGGACCCCAGCACGATCCGGGGCCCGGCCGCTTCGCCGTCCCGGCCTGACGCATGCCCGCCTTCGTCAGGGCTCGATGGCGCGGACCCGCCACGCGCGGCGTCCAGCGCGGCGCCGACCGCCGCCACCGCCGCCGGCCCGTACGACGAGGTCTCGAACCACACGGCGCGGTCGCCGGCCAGGTCCGGTCCGCCCCTGGCGGCGGCCCGCTCGCGGTGCAGCGGCGCGAGGCCGCAGAGCATTGCGAAACAGACCCTGAGCCCGGGGTGCGCGGCACGGCCGAACGCGGCGAACGCGTGGTACGCCGCGTGCATCTGCTGCACGTACTCCACGTTCGCGGCCCACCACGGCGGCGCGCCACGCGCCGCGGCCGGCCCGGCGTGCACGAACAACGGCTTGCCGCGCGCCTCAAGCACCCGCAGCAGCGGTTCGCAGCGTTCGTACCCGGCGCGGTCGCACAGCGCGCTCGCCGGCAGTTGGAGTCCGACGCAGCCCGCGTCCAGCCAGCCGGCCAGCCGCGGCGCGTCGGGCTCGGCGACGCTCGCGGCGGCCCAGGCGCCGAAGCCTTCCGGCAGGGCCAGAACGCCGACGTGGTACGCGTCCAGCAGCGCCGCGCCCTGGTCGCCGGGCAGCAGTTCGATGCCGAGCGGGGCGGAGAGCGAGACCAGCGCCAGGCCCAGCCGGTCGGCGCGGTTCAGCTCCAGGCGGTGCGGCACGTCATGGTCGCGCGGGTCGACCGCGAAGTCCGGTTCGCCGTCGAGCAGCAGTGTCCAGCCGTCGAGCCGGGGCGGGCGGTCGCGCTCGCGCAGCGCCGCGACGAAGCCCCGGGTCCACAGGTGTTGATGGACGTCTACGCGCACGCTCGCCGCTCCTCCGTCGACTCGTGGGTCGGGCTCGTGGGTCGGATTGCGGGTCGGGTATGAGGTCTTGCGCCCGCCCGCACGGGCGGCCAGTCTGCTTGTCCGGGCCCTGTCACGAGCGGGACCCGCGACGCGATCCGTCCAACCCACGAGGACGTGCTGTTCACATGCGAATAACCCGACGATTGTCCCACGCGGGCACCCTGCTGGCCGCCGTCACCGCCGCCGTCGTGTGCGCCACCCTGCCGGGTGCGGCGGCGGCCGCCGCGACGCCACACGCCGCGGCCCCGGCCGTGGAGGTCAACTATCAGGACCCGGTCTCGGCGCTCCAACCGGTCAGCCGCCCCGACACGCCGCACTGCACCGTCACCGCCATGCGGCACGATTTCGCCAACAGCTACGGCCAGCCGTTCGTCGGCACCCTGACGCCGCCCGGCGCCTGCGCCGGACCGTGGTCGAAGGTGGTGCTGGACTGGAGCGGCAGCGTGGCCGGCCGCCAGTACGACCGGCTGGCCGGGGTGTGGATCGGCGGCGCGGAGGTGTTGCGCACCAGCACCCCGGAACCGGACCCGGCCGGGATCTCCTGGCACGTGGACGCCGACGTGTCCCGGTTCATCCCGCTGCTGCGCGGACCGCAGCCGATCGTGGTGGATCTCGGGAACATCGTGAACGGCACGTACACCGGGACTTATCACATGACCCTGACGGTCACCTACTACACGGCGAGCCGCCGCCACCCCGCCGCCGCGAGCGCCGACCAGGTCGTCCCGGTCAGCCAGGGCGGCACCACCTCGGCCGGCTGGTGGTCGCTGACCAACGGCCAGAGCGCCACGCAGGCGGTCACCTTCCCGCGCAACCTGTCCGGCGCGACGTTGGAGGTGTTCGCGCGCGGCGGCGGCTGTGAAGAGTTCTGGTACACCAACGTGCCCGACGCGTACAACCAGGCGCATCCGGGCTACGGGCTGTGCGGCGGCGGTTCGTACCGCGAGGTGCGAGTCGAGGTGGACGGCAGGCTCGCGGGCGTCGCGCAGCCGTTCCCGGCGATCTACAGCGGCGGGATCACCCCGACGATGTGGCGGCCGATCATGAGCGTCGACTCGTTGCGCACGCAGCCGTACTCGATCGACCTGACGCCGTTCGCCGGCCTGCTCTCGGACGGACGGCCGCACCAGATCACGCTGCTGCCGCCGACCGGCGTCACCGACGTGTGGACGATGGACGGCTCGCTGTTCCTGACCACCGACCACGGCGCCGCGCACACCGGCGGCGCCCTGCTGTCCGACACGATCACGCCCGAGCCCGCGCTGACCTCGGGCTGGACCTCCCCGAGCAGCGGCACGGACGTCATCACGGCGTCGGCCGCGCGGAACTGGACTGTATCAGGGTACGTTGACACCTCGCACGGCCGGGTCACCACGACCGTCCGCCAGCACACGTCCTATTCGAACTCGGACACGGTGACCCGGTCCGGTCTGGACCAGGCGGTCTCGCAGCGCGACAGCGGCTACACGACCGTGACGAGCTCGACGCGGGGCCACGGCCGCGACGGCCACCGCTCCAGCGCCACGCGCGACACCTGGTCGTACCCGATCGAGGTGACCAGCTTCTACCAGCCGAGCGCGACCGGCTCGGGCTACCTGGTCAAGGGCACGGCCGACGTCTCGCGGATCACGACCAGCGCCGTCGCGGCCGACGGCGACTGGCGCACGAACGCCCGGCTCGACGACCACGTGACGGCCACCGGTGTGCTCCAGCGCGACGACTCCGGCACGGTGTTGCAGGCGGACGGCGCGGACAGCCAGGACTACTTCGCGCTCAATGCCGGATCGGGCTGCTACCACGACAGGATCGCGGCCGACCACGGCTACGTGACCTCGGACCGGATGCTCGACTGCGGCTGAGAGACACGGTCCCTGTCACCGGCAGGCGAAGCGGGGCGGCCCGGTCTCGCGCCGTCCCGCTTCGCCGCCGCTACACCCCCACTTCACCGCTTGCGAACACGCAAGTGC
>JBOHCW010000229.1:0-5961 GCA_050725375.1 Actinocrinis sp.
CCTTATTGCGGATTCCGGTGATTGCGGCGGCCTGTGATCGAGCCCACCCGGGAGCGAGGGACCACGGCTTCACCGTCACCGCTACCGTGATGCCGTGGACGATGACACCTGGGCCAGCCTGGCCGACCAGTTCGCCGACGGGGCCTACGCCACGGTGAAGGGATACGTGCGCACGTACGTGATGCACCGGCAGCTGCTTGAGCAGCTACCGGCCGCGCCGGCGACCGTGCTCGACGTCGGCGGCGGCGCCGGTCACCAGTCGTTTCCGCTGGCGCAGGCCGGTTACGACGTGACGTTGCTCGATTCGTCGCCGGCGATGCTGGACAAGGCTCGGCAGCGACTTGAGCGGCTGCCCTCGCAGGTCCGGCGACGGGTGACGTTCGTGCAGGCCGACGGGTCGGACGCCATCTCGGCGGTGGACGGTCGGCGCTTCGACGCCGTGTTGTGCCACGGCGTGCTCGGGTACCTCGACGATCCCGAACCTCTAGTCGACCAGCTGTGCCGGTGTGCGGCACACGGTGGCGTGGTCTCGATCATGACCGGCAACGCGAACGCCGCGGCGGTGCGTCCGGCGATGGAACGGCGATGGGACGACGCCCTGGCCGCGTTCGACTCCAGGACCGAGATCGGGGTGCTGGGGGTGCGGGGCCGGGCCGACACCGTGGACGAGCTCAGTGACCTGATGCGGCGCCGGGGCGTGGAGCCGGTGCGCTGGTACGGGGTGTGGCTGTTCGTCGACTGGCTCGAATTCGGCGGGGCCGAGCTGGATCCGACGGACGCGAAGCAGGTGGCCGCCACGGCGGCGGTCGAGCTCGAGGCGAGCCGGCGTGACCCGTATCGGCAGCTCAGCCGGGTCTTTCATCTTGTCGGGCGCAGGGGTCCGGGCTAGCGCCGGGCGAGACGCGGCGTGCTCACGCGTCCCAGCGTACGTACAAAGTGTCCGGCTTGCGGAAGACCAGGCCGCGCGGATCGACCTGCGGACGCTCCGGGTCCAGCCTCAGGCCGGGCAGCTCGCGTAGCAGGGTGCTGACGGCGACGCGCGTTTCCAGGCGGGCGGCATGGGCGCCCAGGCAGAAGTGCGGGCCCTGGGCGAAGGCCAGGTGCATGCGCACGTTCGGGCGGCGCGGGTCGAAGGCGTCCGGATCGGGGAAGGTCTCGGGATCGCGGTTGGCGCCGGCGATCGAGAGCGTCACCAGGTCGCCCTTGCGGATGGCGGCGCCGGCCAGCTCGACGTCGCGCGTCGCGTAGCGGTCGACGACGGCCGCGGCCGGTTCCAGCCGCAGGCTCTCCTCGACCGCGGCTTCGACCAGGTCCGGGTCGGCGCGCACCTCGGCGAGCCGGTCGGGGCGGGCGAGCAGGTGCAGCAGCACGTTGGCGATCATCGCGTCGGTGGTCTCGATGCCGCCGAACATCAGCACGGCCGCGTTCGAGACGACCTCGGGGACGGCGAGCCCCGAGGTGGCCTTCGCGACCTCTTCGGCGGCACTGCGTACGTGCTCTGACAGGGTACTGTCCGAGTCGTCTTCGACGTCTGTGTCGGCTGCTGACCTGCCGGTCGCCGCCGCCACCAGCAGCGACCGGCGGTCGCCCGCCTCGACGGTGGCGCGCACGCTCGCGCTGAGCCGGCCGAAGGCGTCGGCGCCGGCCGGTCGCGGTTCGAGCCCCGCGGTGATGTCGGAGACGGCGCCGACGATCGCCTCGTACCAGGACAGCACGGTGCTCGCCTCGGCGCCGGCCAGGCCGAGGGACTCGGCGACGACGGCGACGGCCAGCGGTCCGGCCAGGGCGCGGCGCAGTTCCGCCGTGCCGGTGGCGGCGACCGAGCCGGCGCCGCCGGCCGTCTTCAGCCTGCCGACCAGGCGGGCGGCCTCGTCGTCGATGAACGCGGCGAGCCGCGCCTCGACGTCGCGCGGGCGGAAGCCGTCGGCGAACGGCGCGCGGTGGCGGGCGTGCTCGGGGCCGTCGAGCGAGAGCATGCTCGGGCCGACCACGCGCGCGGTCGAGAAGCGCGGGTCGTCGACCGTGAACGTCTCGGCGTCACGCATCGCGGCGACCGCGAGGTCCCGGCGGGTGACCAGCCACCCGCCGAGGGCGGGCAGCCAGGAGACCGGCTCGTCCGCGCGCAGGCGGGCCAGCGCCGGATGCGGGTCGTGCTCCAGTTCGGCGACCGTGACCTGGGCGCCCAACGGGAACTGCCCACGGTCGCGGGCCGCGCCGCCGGTCACCGTCTCGATCATGCGGCCAGGCTAACAGGGGGCTCGGACGGCCGGGAGTGCCGAATCGTCCGAGCCCTGCGTCCGAGCCCGCGTCCGAAGCTTGCGTCCGGATGCCGGCCCGGGCCGGTCAGCAGCCTATGCGCGACGTGCTCAGCGCCACGTCGTCGAACCAGAGGTTGTCGACGCCGTCGCTGTAGCTCTCCCAGCCGAGCTTGAGGTCGGTCAGGTTCGGCCGCCAGTTCGCACCCGTGCCGCCGAGCCACTGCGAGTCGACGTCCTGCGTCGGCACGCCGTCCTCGGTCATGCCGGGCACCGAGACGCCGTTGTACCAGGTGTTGATCTGGCCGGTGCTCCTGCTCACCGAGAACTCGATGCACTCCCATACTCCGGTCGGCACCACGACGCTCTGCGCGACGCCGGCCGGGCTCTGCGCCGGCAGCGTCGCGTCGTCGGACTGGCGGTTCCACATCAGCGCGCCGTTCTGCGCGCCCAGGCGCAGGTCGGTGTTGCCGTTCGCGGAGTCGTTCATCGCCAGGAACGTGGTGTGGTTCGTCGGCAGCGGCGCGGTGTGCTTGAACCAGAAGCGCACGAACCAGTTCGGCGCGGCGGCGGGCATGTCCGTCGTGTCGTCGGCGAACACGTGGTTGCAGTAGGTCGCGGTGCCGTCGACCTGGAGCGACTTGGTCCCCGCGTGTGCCTGGCCGGTGGTGATCGCGGCCGTGCCGGTGCCGGAGCAATTGGGGGTGCTGATACTCCAGCGGCCGGACGGGACGGCGCCGGCCTGGCTCTCGAAGCCGTCGCAGAACACTGTCGCGGTCGGGCAGCCGGGGCCGGTCGGCGAACCGGACGGGCTCGCGGACGGAGACGTGGACGGAGACGGAGACGTGGACGGCGAGCCCGTCGTGGAGGGTGAAGCGGAGGGTGAAGCCGACGGCGACGCGGACGCCGATGTCGACGCCGACACCGACGTGCTCGGGCTCGGGGAGCCGCCGCCCGCGCACGAGACGCCGTTCAGGGCCCAGTCGGTCGGCGTGTCATTGGTGCCGGAGAAGGTCGCCTGGAAGCCGAAGTCGACGGTCCCGCCCGTGGCGACCGAGCCGTTGTAGGGCTCGTTCACGGCCTTGGCCGCCGCGCCGGTCTGGGTGATCTGGGCGTTCCAGCCCGAGGTGATCTGCTGCGTGCCGGCGAAGGTCCAGGTCAGCGTCCAGCCGCTGACCGGCGCACCGGTGTCGGTCATGATCACGTTCGCGGTGAACCCGCCGGTCCACTGGTTGACCTGGTACGCGACGCTGCACGGCCCGGCCGCGGCCTGCACCGTCGGCGCCACGACGACCACGGACGCGGCGAGCGCGGCCACCGCGCCGGCCAGAGCTGCGTCGCGCAGACGGCGGCGCGCGCGGAAGGGACGGAACATCCGGACTCCCAAGGCTGACGGACTTCGAATACGTGCAGACCTCGGATACGCACACTCCGAGTACGGCGCAGTATTCGGCCGGCGCACGAAGCGGGGCAAGCGGGAGAACCGGACGAACGCGGGCGGACCGCCTCTTCCTGCGCGCACCGCCCGGATCAGTGTGATCCACAAGGAAAGTTACATGTCAGAGGGCTGGTTGCGCGTGCCGGGTCAGAGCATTTCAGGGCACAGTCACGGCGTGACACGGAAGATGAAGTACTCGACCCGCACGCCGTCGCGGACCATGTCGCGCACCGCGACGACCTCGGACTGGAAACCCTCCTCGGCCATCAGATCGCGCAGATGGCCGAGGTCGCCGGAGGTGCCGAAGGAGATCAGCATCCTGCCGTCCGGGGCGAGACGGGCGCGCGCCTGGCGGAAGAACGCGGTCAGCGCGCGGTAGTTCTCGTCCGTCATCGCGGCCTCTTGCAGGTCGCGCGGCGCGAACCAGCGAAACGGCGGGTCGAAGACGATCAGGTCGAACTCGCCGTCCACGGCGCTGAACACGTCGCTCTCGCGCACCTCGACGCGGTCGGCCACGCCGTTGGTCACCGCGTTCGCGCGCGCCGCCTCGACCGCGATCGGGTTGATGTCGACGGCGAGCACCCGCCGCGCGGCGCCGGCCGCCAGGATCGCGTTCACGCCGCTGCCGGTGCCCATGTCCAGCACGCGGTCGGACGCGGCCGCCTCGGCCAGCACGATCTCGCCGAGCAGGTGCGACATGCCGGTGATCGGCTGCACCTGTTCGGGTACGTCGATGATCCGCCCCAGGTACTCGAACCGCTGACCGCCGACCGCCTCCTGTTTCGCGAGTTGATACGCGCTCTCATGCCAGCGCCGGATCCGCTCGATCTCCTCGGGCGGCAGGGCGGGGACGTATTCGCTCATAGGCGCAGCGTAACGAGCCGGACACGAATGCGGTGATCCATGCGGTGATGCATTAAAGCCACATATGGCGCCGCGACCCGCCGAGGACTGGACAAGCGGGCCGCCGCGGATTGTTCTAGGGGTATCCAGTTGTTCTACGGGGTAACGGAAGTCGCCCTGGAAGGAAACGCACGTGGCAAGCGTGGACAACGCCCGGGAAGACCGGCTCGCGGAAGCGGTCGCCGAGCTGTCGCAGACCTGCGACGAGCTCGTCGGCCTGTCCACCGCGCTGTCGGCGATCGACCGGCAGGACCGGCTCGGCGGGTCGGTCGTATCGGTCGGACGGCACGTGCTGGACGTGCTGACCAAGACCCGGCGCGAGCTGTCGAAGCTGCGCTGCGTGGTCGAGGCGCGCGCGCTGGAGAACCTGGTGGTGCTGGCCCGGCTCGAAGTACGCCGGCTGCACGAGGTCAGCCGGGGCTGCCGCCTGGAGTACGCCGACTTCAAGACCCTCAGCGCGCAGGGTGCCTCCCGCGAGGCGATCGAGGATCTGATCCGCCGACCCGAGGCGATCTTGCACGCGCAGAGCTACGTCGACTACGGGCACCGGGTGATCGAGCCGATGCTGCTGCGGCTGATCGACGAGACCAGCGCCAAGTACGACGACCTGGCGGTCGCCACGGCCGAGGGCGACGCGATGCCGGACCCCTCGCTGCTGTTCGAGCTGCGCGAGTACATCGTGGGCCTGCGCGACGCACAGGAGCCGGACCACCTGCAGAGCGCACTGTGACGGCGTTGTCGGCCGACGGCTGACCAGTGCGGCTGACCAGTATTGGGCTTGAGCCGATCGGGTACCGCGATCGGCTTGTCACACGAGCCACCGCACGACGCGTCGACGATCCGTGCCCGGATGCCCGCCGAGGGCTTTCCGATGACACTTTCCGGGCGAGACCCGTTTGCGTCCGGCTGAGTGGGTAAAGCGGGGCGGACGGCAGTCCCGAAACGGCAAGGAGATCCCCGTGCTCGCTCTGACCAACGCCGCGGTGGGCGTCATCCACGACCTGACCACCCAGCCCGGCCTGCCCAACGGCACCGGCCTGCGCATCACGCCGCAGGCGGACAACGGCAACGGCGCGGCTTACGCGCTGTCGCTGTCTCAGGTACCGGAACCGGCCGACGAAGTGATCGTCGCCTCCGACGCCCGCGTCTACCTGGAGCCCGGCGTCGCCGAGCAGCTCCAGGACAAAGTGCTCGACGCACGCGTCGACGACGAGGGTGAGGTGGCCTTCCTGATCAGCCAGCAGCACTGATCGACCGACAGTGCTTATCGATCAACGGTGCTGATCGACCGACAGTGCTGATTGACCAGGGCCCCGGTCACGCGGGCCGCGTGCTCGCGTGACCGGTCAGCCGGCGGCGCTGACC
>JBOHCW010000230.1:0-17135 GCA_050725375.1 Actinocrinis sp.
AGGTAGATCAGCGCCGCGGCCCCCCAGTTCGTCAGGGTCGTCCGCTCCGCCGCGTCGGTCCCGGTGAACCTCTTGAACTGACCGAAGTCGATCCGGCCGGCGACCTGGTTGACGAAATGCACGATCCCGTTGTCCAGGTTCAGCTTGAGCGCCACCGTCATCGCCCCGGCCGCCAGGAACAGCGCGGCGATGATGGCCACCAGCCAGATGAGCGAGGCCAGCCGGGCGCGGAACGTGGTGAAGCCGCGCTTGACCGTCTCCTTGGTGGCCCGGCGACGCCGCGGGTAGGGCTGGTCCTCGGTCCGATCGGTCCCGTCCGTCCTGTCGGCCATCGTCAGCGCCCCTCGAACTCGGCCTTGCCCGGGCCGTTCTCCAGGAACGACCTCATCCCGATCGTGCGGTCCTCGGTCGCGAAGAGGGCCGCGAAGAGCACCCTCTCGAGCTCGAGGCCCGTCGTCAGGTCGACCTCGATCCCGCCATCGACCGCCTGCTTGGCTGCTCGGAGGGCGTACGGCGCGGCGTGGGCGAACCGGTCGGCCCAGGCCCGGGCGGCGTCGTAGACCCCGCCGGCGGGGACCACCTTGTCGACCAGCCCGATCGCGAGCGCCTCGTCGGCCTTCACGAAACGGCCCGTGAAGATGATCTCCTTCGCCTTCGCGGGCCCGACCAGCCGGCTGAGGCGTTGGGTCCCTCCGGCGCCCGGGATGATCCCGAGGAGGACCTCCGGCTGGCCGAACTGCGCGTCCTCGGACGCGATGCGGATGTCCGCGCACAGGGCCAGCTCGCAGCCGCCACCGAGGGCGTACCCGGCCACCGCCGCGACGACCGGCTGGGGGATCTTGGCGACCGCACCGATCGCCGACTGCAGCCCGGCGGAGCGGTCGGCCATGTCGGGGTACGACATGTCGACCATCTCCTTGATGTCCGCACCGGCGGCGAACACCTTCTCGCCGCCGTAGACGATGACCGCGCCGATATCGTCGCGTTCTCCAGCCTCCGTGGCCGCGGCGCGGATCTCCTCCTGCAGCTGCTTGTTGAGCGCGTTCATCTTGGGCCGGTCGATCCGGATCGTCCCGACACGCTCCTCGACCTCGAGCCTCACGAACTCGCCCACGTCGTCCTCCTGCGTCCCGGCGTCCGCCCGCCACCGCGGAGCCTAGTCTCCCCTCGGCTCCGGTGCGGGGAGGTCGTGCGGGCACAATGTGCGGGTGACTGCCCAGCAAGGACCCCCCGCATGGCCCGGCCACCACGAGCCCCTCGGCGCCACCTGGTCCGCGGAGTCGACCAACTTCGCGGTGTGGGCACCGGAGGCGACCCGCGTCGACGTCTGCGTCCTCGACGAGGAGGGCGCCGAGACCCGGCACCAGCTGACCGAGTGCACGTTGGGCATCTGGCACGGAGCCGTCCCGGACATCGACCCGGGCCGCCGCTACGGCTACCGCGCGGACGGGCCCTGGGCTCCCGAGCACGGGCTCCGGTTCAACCCGGCCAAGCTGTTGCTCGACCCCTACGCCCGAGCGGTCAGCGGCACGGTGAACCCGGTGCCGACGGTCTACGGCTACCAGATGCCGATCGGCGATCCGCCGGCGCGCGACGACGCGGACTCCCTCGGCTCCGCCTCCCACGGCGTGGTCACCCACGACGAGTTCGACTGGGGGGACGACGCGCACCCCGTGACGAAGTGGAACGACACGGTGATCTATGAGCTGCACGTCAAGGGGTTCACCGAGCTGCACGACCGCGTCCCGGAGGAGCTACGAGGCACGTACGCCGGCCTGACCAGCCCGGCGGCTGTCGACTACCTGAAGGACCTCGGCGTCACGACCATCGAGCTGCTGCCGGTCCACGAGTTCGTGCCGGAGCCGGCCCTGACCGAACGGGGGCTGACCAACTACTGGGGGTACAACTCGATCGGCTACTTCGCCCCCCACGGAGGCTATTCGTCGTCCGGAGACCGGGGCCAGCAGATCCACGAGTTCAAGGCGATGGTCAAGGCGCTGCATGCCGCCGGGCTCGAGGTGATCCTGGACGTCGTCTACAACCACACGGCCGAGGGCAGCCCGGAAGGTCCGACGCTGAGCTTTCGCGGCCTCGACGACGTCGGGTACTACAAGCACGCCACCCCGGCCGACTACTGGGACTGCACCGGGTGCGGCAACACGGTCGATGCGTCGTACGCCCCGGCGTTGCGGTTGATCCTCGACTCGTTGCGCTACTGGGCGACCGAGATGCACGTGGACGGCTTCCGGTTCGACCTGACCAGCGCGCTGACGCGTACCGGAACCGCGATCGACCTCAAGGGGCACTTCCTCACCTCGATCAGCCAGGACCCGGTGCTGCGTCAGGTCAAGCTGGTGGCCGAGCCGTGGGATGCCAGCAGCGACGGCTACATGGTCGGCCGCTTCCCGCCGCCGTGGTGCGAGTGGAACGACCACTACCGGGACACCATCCGCGACTTCTGGCGGGGTCAGTCCGAGGGGATCAGGGACGTGGCCACCCGGTTGGCCGGCTCCAGCGACCTCTACGCGGACGATGGGCGGGCGCCGTACGCCTCGATCAACTTCGTCACCGCGCACGACGGCTTCACGATGCGCGACGTGGTCACCTACGACCACAAGCACAACGAGGCGCACGGCGAGGACAACCGGGACGGCAACAGCGACAACCGCTCGTCCAACTACGGCGTCGAGGGCGAGACCGACGACGAGAAGATCAACGAGCTGCGCCGCCGCCAGATCCGCAACGTGATGGCCACGCTGGTGCTGTCCACCGGCGTGCCGATGATCACGGCGGGCGACGAGTTCGGCCGCACCCAGCGCGGCGACAACAACGCGTACTGCGTGGACGACGAGACCAGCTGGGTGGACTGGTCGCTGCTGGAGAAGGGCGAGTGGTCCAGCCTGCTGGACATGACCCGGCGGATCGTGCACCTGCGCAAATACCATCCGGTGCTGCGCCAGCGGGTGTTCTTCTCCGGCCAGCCGGCCCACCCGGGCGGCCTGCAGGACATCGCCTGGTTCCGCCCCGACGGCGAGGAGATGACCGACGGCGACTGGTTCGCCCCGGCCTCCGGTCTCGGCGTGTACCTGTCGGGACAGGACATCCGGGGCCGCGGCCCGCACGGCGAGCGGATTTCCGACGACAGCTTCCTGCTGGTGATGCACGCCGGAGCCGAGGAGCTGGAGTTCATGCTGCCCGGCGACCCGTGGGCGCGCTGGTACCACAGCGTCATCGACACGACCCTTGAGGGCGACCCCGGCGCGCGGGACAACGTGACCTATGACGGCGGCCTACCGGTTACCCTCGCGCCGCGTTCCCTGCTGCTGCTGCGCGCGGACCCGGAGGCCTGGTCGGCAACCTGACGTAGCGTCAAAGACGGCGCTGCCCGCGATCCGCATTCGCAGTCGCGGGCAGCGCCGTCGGGTGACGCACACCCTTTACTGGTTTTACTACTCCTACCTCATGAACTGATCCGCGCTCTCGTGGTCGTCCGAGGTGACGGACACGGCCGTGGGCAGCACGGCGAGGCCGAGCTCCGCAGGCGTGGACAGCAGCGGGTGCTTGGGCACCACACGCACCGTGTACCCGAACGGGCCGGAGCGGTCGAGTTCGACCACGCCCTCGTAGCGGTTGCGGTCGAGCGGATCCACCCCGCCGAGCTGCAGCGAGACCGTGTGCGTGTCGCGCAGCTGGTCGTGCTCGTCGACGCGGCCGTAGACGGCCTGGACCTCCAGGTCGTCCGGGCTGAGCGGGCCGAGTTGGACGAGGGCGCGCACCCGCAGCGAGCCGCCGAGGCGCGGGGTGCCGTCGCCGGCGGCCACGCCGGAGCCGACGGCGCTCTCGCCGTCCGTGGAGACCGCGTCCACGTGCTCGATGGCCAGCTCGGGCCAGCCGTTCTTGATCCGCTCGGTCCACGCGGCCAGCTCGGCGGCGCCGGCGAAGTCGTCGGCCGTCACCTTGCGCGCGGACAGCGCGGCCGGGACGTACAGCTCGCGCACGTAGTCGCGCACCATCCGGCTGGCCAACACCTTCGGGCCCAGGGTGCTGAGGGTGTGGCGGACCATCTCGATCCAGCGGGTCGGCAGGCCGGCCTGGTCGCGGTCGTAGAACCGGCGGGTGACCGAGGTCTCGATCAGGTCGTACAGCGCCGCTGCCTCAAGCTCGTCGCGCCGGTCCGGGTCCTCCACGCCGTTGGCGGTCGGGATCGCCCAGCCGTTCTCGCCGTCGAACCACTCGTCCCACCAGCCGTCCCGGATGGAGAGGTTCAGGCCGCCGTTGAGCGCCGACTTCATGCCCGAGGTGCCGCAGGCCTCCAGCGGCCGCAGCGGGTTGTTCAGCCACACGTCGCAGCCGGGCAGCAGGCTCTGCGCCATGGCCATGTCGTAGTTGGGCAGGAACACGATCCGGTGGCGCACCTTGTGCTCGTCGGCGAACCGCACCAGCTCCTGGATCAGCCGCTTGCCGCCCTCGTCGGCTGGATGCGCCTTCCCGGCCACCACCAGCTGGATCGGGCGCTGCGGATGCAGCAGCATCGAGGCCAGCCGCTCGCGGTCGCGCAGCATGAGCGTCAGGCGCTTGTAGGACGGCACCCGGCGGGCGAAGCCGATGGTGAGCACGTCCGGGTCGAGCACGTCCGCGGTCCAGCCCAGCTCCGCCTCCGAGGCGCCGCGGCCGATCCAGGACTCCTTGACCCGGCGGCGCGCCTCGTCGACCAGGGCGGACCGCAGCGCGTTGCGGATCTCCCAGATCGCCTTGTCCGACAGGCGGTCCACGGCCGCGAACGGCTCGGCGCCGAGGGCGCCGGGACCCAGCTCGCGCTCGGTCAGCTCGAAGACCTTCGGGTGCACCCAGGTCTCGGCGTGCACGCCGTTGGTCACCGAGGTGATCGGCACCTCCGGCGAGTCGAAGCCGGGCCACAGCCCGCCGAACATCTCGCGGGAGACCGCGCCGTGCAGCACCGAGACGCCGTTGGCGCGCTGCGCGAGCCGCAGGCCCATCACGGCCATGTTGAAGGTGCCCGGGTCGCCGCCGGGGAAGTCCTCCGCGCCGAGGCCGAGCACGTTCTCGACCCGCACGCTGGGCGACTGGTTGTTCCCGCCGAAGTGCTGGGCGACCAGGTCGTGCGAGAACCGGTCGATGCCGGCCGGGACCGGGGTGTGCGTGGTGAACAGGGTGCCGGAGCGCACCGCGGCCACCGCGGTGGCGAAGTCCAGGCCGCGCTCCTCCGTCAGCTCCCTGATGCGCTCGACGCCGAGGAAGCCGGCGTGGCCCTCGTTGGTGTGGTAGACCTCCGGCTCCGGGGCGCCGGTGATCCGGCAGTACGCGCGCACTGCGCGGATGCCGCCGATGCCCAGCAGCATCTCCTGGTGCAGCCGGTGCTCGCTGGTGCCGCCGTAGAGCCGGTCGGTGACCTCGCGCCCGCCGTCGGCGTTGTCCTCGATGTCGGTGTCGAGCAGCAGCAGCGGCACCCGGCCGACCTGGGCGAGCCAGACCTGGGCGACCAGCTCGCGCAGGTCCGGCAGGCCGATGGTCACCTGCAGGGCCGTGCCGTCCGCCTCGCGCACCTTGGTCAGCGGCAGGTTGTCCGGGTCGATCAGCGGATAGGTCTCCAGCTGCCAGGCGTCGCGGGAGAGCGACTGGCGGAAGTACCCGTGCTCGTACAGCAGGCCGACGCCGATGATCGGCACGCCCAGGTCCGAGGCGGCCTTGAGGTGGTCGCCGGCCAGGATGCCCAGGCCGCCGGAGTACTGCGGGAGCACCGCGGTGATGCCGTACTCAGGGGAGAAGTAGGCGACCGAGCGCGGGGCGTCGGTCAGCGTCTGGTACCACTTCGGCTCGTTCATGTACGCGTGCAGGTCCGCGGCCGCCTCGGCGATCCGGGCGGTGAACCGGCCGTCGGCGGCGAGTATGGCCAGCCGCTCGGTCCGCACCGCGCCGAGCAGGCGCATCGGGTCGCCGCCGACCGCCTCCCACTGGCGCGGATCGACCGCCGCGAACAGCTCGCGGGTGGGGGCGTGCCAGGACCAGCGCAGGTTCGCCGCCAGCTCGGCGAGCGGCGCCAGCGGTTCGGGGAGCACGGTGCGGACGGTGAAGCGTCGGATAGCCCTCATGCTTCCGGACAGTAGCGGCTGGCCGCCGCCGACCGCGACCTGGTCGCCGCGGTTCTTTAGCCGTGCGCTGGACTACGCCCGCGCGCGCCCCGGCGCCGACCTGTGATATTGCGCCGGACCGCGTACTGCGGTGTGATCGTCTTATCAATCGGGCACGAGCTGTGATCGAGCGGGCAACTAGCCGACCGCGGCCGTGTCGCGTGCAGTACGCCAAATCGGATATGAATCCCGCATGAGCATCGGACGCATCCCCGTCGTCGACGTCCAGCCCCGCGTCCTCGACGGCGCCCGCCCGGCGAAGGCGGTGCCCGGCGAGGCCTTCACCGTGACCGCCACCGTCTTCCGCGAAGGGCACGACGCGGTGGCCGCGAACGTGGTCCTGACCGGCCCGGACGGCGAACGCGGGCCGTGGACGCCGATGCGCGAGCTGACCCCCGGGACCGACCGCTACGCGGCCGAGGTGTGCCCGGACCGGCGCGGCGAGTGGACCTTCCACGTGGAGGCCTGGTCCGATCCGCTGGCCAGCTGGTTCCACGCCGCCCGGGTGAAGGTCCCGGCCGGGATCGACCTGGAACTGGTCTTCGAGGACGGGGCCCGGCTGCTGGAGCGCGCGGCCGGGACCGCGCCGGTGACCGGTCACGAGAAGGACACAACGGAAGCAGTCCCCGCGCGCCCCACGCGCCCCCTGCGCAACACTGCTCCCGATTTTGCCTTGGCCGACGGGCCGTCAGCCACACTCGCCGGCACAGCGGGCGCCGTCGGTAACACGTCCGACACAGTCGTGGCGACGGTGATCGAGCGCGTCGTGCAGGCGTCGCTGGAGAACCTCGCGGACCGGGCCGCCGAGCAGGCCGCAGCCCGCCGTTCGGCCGATCCGGCTGCCGCCCTGTTGCTGCGGACGGCTGAATTCCTGCGCGACACGGACGCGGCGCCCGCGGCGCGGCTGGCGGCCGTCGAGGCCGAGGACGTCCAGGCCGCGCTGGCCGCCCGTCCGGTGCGCGACATGCTGACCGAGAGCGAGCGCTGCCCGCTGCGGGTGGACCGCGCCCGTGCCCTGTTCGGGTCCTGGTACGAGCTGTTCCCGCGCTCCGAGGGCGCGCTGGTGGACCCGACCGGCCGCACCGCGCCGGTGTCGGGCACGCTGCGCACCGCCGCCGAGCGGCTGCCGGCCGTGGCCGCGATGAACTTCGACGTGGTCTACCTGCCGCCGATCCACCCGATCGGCACCGCGTTCCGCAAGGGGCCGAACAACAGCACGGTGGCCGGCCCTTGGGACGTCGGCTCGCCTTGGGCGATCGGCTCGGCAGAGGGCGGCCACGACGCGATCCACCCGGACCTGGGCACCTTCGATGACTTCGACGCCTTCGTCGAGCGGGCCGGGCGCCTGGGCCTCGAGGTGGCGCTGGACTTCGCGCTGCAGTGCTCGCCCGACCACCCGTGGGTGGAGAAGCATCCGGACTGGTTCGCGCACCGCGCCGACGGCACGATCGCCTACGCGGAGAACCCGCCGAAGAAGTACCAGGACATCTACCCGATGGACTTCGACGGCCCCGGAGTGCTGCCGGCGGTCCTGGAGGAGTGCGAGCGGATCCTGCGGCTGTGGATGGGCCACGGCGTGCGCATCTTCCGGGTGGACAACCCGCACACCAAGCCGGTGCTGTTCTGGGAGCGGCTGCTGGAGCGCGTCCACGCGACGGACCCGGACGTGCTGTTCCTGGCCGAGGCGTTCACCCGTCCGGCGATGATGCACACGCTGGCGAAGATCGGCTTCCACCAGTCGTACACGTACTTCACCTGGCGCAACACCCGCGCCGAGCTGCAGGACTACCTGACCGAGCTATCCTCGCAGAGCTCTGCGTTCCTGCGCCCGAACCTGTTCGTGAACACCCCGGACATCCTGCACGAGTACCTGCAGACCTCCGGCCGTCCCGGCTTCCAGATCCGCGCCGTGCTGGCCGCGACGCTCAGCCCGGCCTGGGGCGTGTACGCCGGGTACGAACTGTGCGAGGGCACTCCGGTGCGGCCAGGCAGCGAGGAGTACCTGGATTCGGAGAAGTACCAACTGCGCCCGCGCGACTGGGCGGCGGCGCAGGCGCAGGGCCGCTCGCTGGCGCCGTTCATCGCACGGCTCAACGCCTTGCGGCGCGAACACACTGCTCTGCGAGGATTACGTAATCTGCATTTCCACCACGCGGACAACGATGCTGTGCTGTGCTACTCCAAACGCACAGCCGACGATCTGGTCCTGGTGGTCGTCAATCTCGATCCGCACCATCCGGTCGAGGCCACCGTCTCCCTGGACCCGGCCGCGCTCGGCCTAGGCTGGGACGACCGCTTCTCCGTACGCGACGAGCTGACCGGGGCGGTCTACCAGTGGGGCCGGGACAACTACATCCGGCTCGACCCGCAAGCGCAGCCGGCCCATGTGCTCACCCTGATCAGGTAGGTCCGCCCCGGTCAGGCCGGGGCATGGGACGCCGACCCGCGGTGCGGCCCGCGGGCAGGTCGGCGTCCGTGCGAACATCCACCCTCATCCGCGCACCACATAGTGCTCCCGGCACAAACGGAGTGACCGTGAACGTCAACGAACCCGTTTCCGACTCCCCGCTGGACCTGCCGAAGAGCGAGCGAGATCCGGACTGGTTCAAGCGCGCCGTCTTCTACGAGGTCCTGGTCCGCTCCTTCCACGACTCGAACAGCGACGGCACCGGCGACCTCAAAGGGTTGACAAGTAAGCTCGACTACCTGCAGTGGCTCGGCGTCGACTGCATCTGGCTGCCGCCGTTCTTCAAGTCCCCGCTGCGCGACGGCGGGTACGACGTGTCCGACTACACGGACGTGCTGCCGGAGTTCGGCGACCTGGGCGACTTCGTGGAGTTCGTCGAGCAGGCGCACACCCGCGGCATCCGGGTCATCATCGACTTCGTGGTCAACCACACCAGCGACCAGCATCCGTGGTTCCAGGCCTCGCGCAACGATCCGAACGGCCCGTACGGCGACTACTACACGTGGGCCGACGACGACAAGCAGTTCGCCGACGCGCGGATCATCTTCGTCGACACCGAGACCTCGAACTGGACGTTCGACCCGGTGCGCAAGCAGTACTACTGGCACCGGTTCTTCTCCCACCAGCCGGACCTGAACTACGAGAACCCGAACGTGCACGCGGAGCTGCTCGCGGCGCTGCGGTTCTGGCTGGACCTGGGCATCGACGGGTTCCGCCTGGACGCGGTGCCGTACCTGTTCCAGCAGGAGGGCACCAACTGCGAGAACCTGCCGGCCACGCACACCTTCCTCAAGAAGGTGCGCAGGATGGTCGACACCGAGTACCCGGACACGGTGCTGCTAGCCGAGGCGAACCAGTGGCCGGCCGACGTGGTCGAGTACTTCGGCGACCCGCGGGTCGGCGGGGACGAGTGCCACATGGCGTTCCACTTCCCGGTGATGCCGCGCATCTTCATGGCGGTGCGGCGCGAGTCGCGGTACCCGATCTCGGAGATCCTGGCGCAGACCCCGCAGATCCCGGACGGCTGCCAGTGGGGCATCTTCCTGCGCAACCACGACGAGCTGACGCTCGAGATGGTCACGGACGAAGACCGCGACTACATGTACAGCGAATACGCCAAGGACCCGCGGATGAAGGCGAACGTGGGCATCCGCCGGCGGCTGGCCCCGCTGCTGGAGAACGACCGGCGCCAGATCGAGCTGTTCACCGCGCTGCTGCTCTCGCTGCCCGGCTCGCCGGTGCTGTACTACGGCGACGAGATCGGGATGGGCGACAACATCTGGCTCGGCGACCGGGACGGGGTGCGCACCCCGATGCAGTGGACCCCGGACCGCAACGCGGGCTTCTCGGCCTGCGACCCGGGCCGGCTGAACCTGCCGGTGATCATGGACGCGGTCTACGGGTACCAGTCCACGAACGTCGAGGCGCAGATGGCCAGCACCTCCTCGCTGCTGCACTGGACGAAGCGGATGATCGAGATCCGGCGGCAGAACCCGGCCTTCGGCCTGGGCAGCTACCAGGAACTGGGCTCGACCAACCCGTCGGTGCTCGCGTTCGTCCGGGAGCTGCCGGCCGCCGACGCGCCGCGCGGGGCCGGGGCCGAGGAGGACCTGGTGATGTGTGTGATGAACCTCTCCCGGTTCCCGCAGCCGACCGAGCTGGACCTGCGCGCGTACCAGGCGATCGAGCCGGTGGAGCTGATCGGCGGCGTGCACTTCCCGAAGATCGGCGAGCTGCCGTACCTGCTGACCCTCACCGGGCACGGGTTCTACTGGTTCAAGCTTCAGCGGCCGTGATAGCTCCCTTGACAACCGGCCATTACCGGGCCCAAAGGAGGGTAGGAGGCGCGGTACCGAATCTCCGTAGTGCCGACCTGCCCTGGCGCTGATAGAACTGCGCCGGGGCGGCCGCCCGGCTTCGGCTCGCACGGCGCCGCCCGAGCCCAAGCCACGCCGAAAGGATGACCGACGATGACGTCGACGATCGACTTGGCCCCCGAGCTGGACGGCCGTTTCGCGCAGCGGCTGTCCGAGCTGCTGGGCCACTGGCTGCCCGAGCAGCGGTGGTTCGGCGGCAAGGGCCGCCCGATCGCGTCGGTCGCGCTCTCGTCGGTGCTCTCGACCGTCGGCGGCGGTGACGGGCCCGGGGACGGGCCGCGGATGTGGCACGTGCTGGTCGACGTCGGGTATCAGGACCGTGCGGAGGGCGAGCCGGCGCAGACGTACCAGGTGTTCGTCGGCGTGCGCCGCTCGCTGCCGGACCGGCTGCGGCACGCGGCGATCGGCGACCCGGACGAGCCGGCGCCGGAGCTGGGCGGATACTGCTACGACGCGCTGCACGACGCGGAGCTGGCCGGCTGGCTGCTGGAGCGGCTGGCCGACCGCGACGGCGTCGGCCCGCTGCGCTTCGACCGGCTGGCCGGGCAGGTGCTCAACACCGATCTGCGCGCGCTGGTGCTGACCGGCGAGCAGTCGAACACCTCGCTGGTGTACGGCGACCAGTACATCGCCAAGGTCTTCCGCCGCCCGGCGCCGGGCCGCAATCCGGAGCTGGAGCTGGGCCTGGCGCTGGCGGTGGCCGAGTCGCCGCACATCGCGCCGCCGATCGGCTGGGCCGAGTTCGACGGCCCGGACGTGGAGGACCCGGCGACGCTGCTGACCCTGCAGCCGTTCCTGCCGAGCGCGACGGACGGCTGGCAGCTGGCGTTGACCAGCGTGCGCGACCTGTTCGGGGCCGAGGCCGACATCTCGGCGGCCCGGGCCGGCGCGGACTTCGCGCCCGAGGCGCACCGGCTGGGCACGGCGACCGCACGGGTGCACCGCGCCCTGGCGGCGACGCTGCCGACCGGCTGGCTGGAGGCGCAGCAGCTGGCGGATGTGGCCGCCGGGATGCGGCGCCAGCTGGAGGTGACGGCGCGTCAGGTGCCGCAGCTGCGGCCGTACGTGGCGGGCCTGCGCGAGGCGATCGACCGGCTCGCCGCGCTCGGCGGTCCGTTGCCCGTGCAGCGCGTGCACGGTGACTTCCACCTCGGCCAGGCGATGCGGACCGTGAACGGCTGGATCCTGCTGGACTTCGAGGGCGAGCCGGCCCGGTCGCTGGCCGAGCGCCGCGCGCCGGCCAGCCCGCTCAAGGACATCGCGGGCATGCTGCGCTCCTTCGACTACGCGGCGCACCACCTGCTCGGCACGCTGTCGCCGTCTGCGGACGAGCCGCCCGGCTCGACCGAGCTGATGACCGCGCGCGCCACCGAGTGGGCCGGGCGCAACCGCGACGCGTTCTGCCGCGGCTACGCGGAGGCGCTGGGCTACGACCCGCGCGCGGAGGCCGCGGTGCTGCGCGCGTTCGAGATCGACAAGGCTGTGTACGAGGTCGGCTACGAGGCGGCGAACCGGCCGACCTGGCTGCAGATCCCGCTCAACGCGTGTGCCAGGCTGGCCGGGCGAGGGTAGTGAGCAGCAGAAAAGTGTTCACCCAAAAAGTGTTCACCAAAAAAGTGAGCAGCAAAAAAGCGGGACGGTAGGACGGGCGGACAACCAGCCTGGCGTGGCATGGCGCGGCCGGGCCTCGGGGTGCGAATTCCATACCTTCGGATGAATCCCCTGCGGTTCCCGCTGCCTGGCGCCGGGCTGGTCGCTTACCGTGAGCCGTCGCGGGTGGGGTGGGCTCTCCCGCCGGCTTCGCAGTCCACAGACACGCCCGGACCTGTTCGCTCAGGCTTACTCACACTCTCGCAGGGGGACTCCTTGCTTCGCCATGCCCGAAAATCGCCCGCGCGCCGCCGCGCCACCCGTCCGCTGACCGGACTGGCCGCTGCGGCCCTGTGCGCCGCGTGCGCCGTCCCGGTTCAGACAACCGCGGCTCACGCGGCGCAGACCGCACTCGCGAAACAGGCCGCACCGTCGTTCCCGTCGCGCGACCGCGTCGATCTGCGGGTGCTGCTGGTCACTGACGGCGCGTCACCGGTTGAGGCGATCCGCTCTGATTTGAGCACCGAGGGCGTGCCTTACACGCTCGTCGACCTGAACAGTGCGAGCCGTCCGCAGCTGACCGCCGCGTACCTGACAGGCACCGCAGGCGGTGTGCCTGAGGCGCACTTCGACGCCGTGGTGCTGCCGAACAATGCGCCCGCGCAACTGTCCGCTGCCGAGATCAGCGCACTCGACGCGTACGAGACCACGTACTCGATCCGACAGGTTGACGCGTACCTGTGGCCGAGCCCGTCCGTGGGCATGAACTACCCGACGTTCGCCGGCACCCTCGACGCGATGACCTCAAGCGTGACGGCTGACGGCAAGGCGAACGCGTTCCCTTACCTGGCCGGCAATGTGCCGTTCGAGGACATCAGCCCGACCGTGTCCGAGTCCTACGGCTACCTCGCCACTCCCGCGCCGGCGACCGGTGCGACCGTCGATCCGTTCCTGACCGCGACGATCCCCGGCGGCTCGACTCAGGGCGTGCTGTCGGCCGTGTACAGCGCGGGCGGACGCAGCGAGCTGTTCAACACCTTCGCCTACAACGCGAACCAGGCGCAGTTCCGCGCGATCGCGCACGGCATGATCACCTGGGCGACCCAAGGCGTGCACTTCGGCTACGACCGCAGCTACTTCACGGTCGACGTCGACGACACCTTCCTGCCGGACGCCGAGTGGTCGACCGTCGGCCACTGCACGCCGACCGACACGATCTGCCCGGCCGGCACCCCGGACACCACGCCGAGCCGGATGACCCCGGCCGACGTGACGTACGAGGCCGGCTGGGAGGCCGCGAACGGCTTCAAGCTGACCATGCTGTTCAACGGCGGCGGCTCGGACGACCAGGTCGCGGCGACCGGCTCGGATCCGCTGCTCACGGCGTGGCAGGCGAACAGGTCCAGCGCGCTGGAGTGGGTGAACCACACGTACTCGCACGAGTTCCTCGGCTGCGTCCAGGACGAGACCACGATCCCGTGGTCCTGCACGACCGACGCGGGCGGCGGCGACGTGTGGGTCCCGCAGTCCGACATCAGCTCCGAGGTGTCGAAGAACATCGGCTGGGCCAAGGCGAAGGGATTCCCGACCGCCGCCGCCGAGCTGGTCACCGGCGAGCACTCCGGCCTGGCCACCCTGCCGCAGCAGCCGGCCGACAACCCGAACCTGGCCCCGGCCCTGGCCGCGCAACACGTCGCCTGGACCGGCTCGGACGCCTCCCGCGAGCCGGACCAGCGCGCCGTCGGCACCGCGACGCTGACCGTGCCGCGCCATCCGATGAACGTGTACTACAACGCCGCGACGGTCGCCGACGAGATCGACGAGTACAACTGGATCTACACGCCGGCGGCGGACGGCGGGTCGGGCATCTGCGAGAACAACCCGACCTCGACCTGCATCAGCCCGCTGGACCCGGCCACTGGTTACGTGGACTACATCGTCCCGACCGAGGCGCGCATCGCCCTGAGCCACATCACCGCGAACGACCCGCGTCCGACGTACGTGCACCAGTCGAACCTCACCGAGGACCGCATTCTGTACCCGGCCCTGGCCGCGATCCTCGGCCAGTACAAGGCCGAGTACGCGGCGAACGCACCGATCGTCCAGCAGACCCTGGCCGCGGAGGGCCGGACGCTGCAACAGCAGTCGGCGTGGGCGTCGGCAGTCGCGGCCGGCACCGTGTCCGGCTACATCCAGTCCGGCAAGGTGCACGTAACGGCGCCCAGCGGCCTTTACGTGCCGCTCACCGCACCAACCGGAACGCAGAACCCGGGCCTGCTCGGCGGCGCGATCGGCGCCAGCACGTACGGATCGGCGTACGCGGGCGAGCAGTCGTCCAACAAGCAGTCCGTCCTGGGCGGCTTCACGCTGCTCCTGCCGGGCTACTCCGGCCTGCTCTAGCGAGCCGTCTGACGGTCCGTCAGCGCCGACCGACGAGCCAGAGGGCAGAGCCACAGGGCAGAGTCACGACGGTGCCCGGAGCCGCTGCCAGCGCGGCGAACTCCGGGCACCGGTCGCGCACGCCGCCCCGAGCGGCGCAGTCGTCAATGTCCCAGGGGGGATCGAATCGTGGACATCCTGTTGGTCGCCGAGGGCACCTACCCGCACGTGCGCGGCGGTGTCTCGGTGTGGTGCGACCAAATGATCAGGGGCTTGACCGATCATCGCTTTCACGTCGTCGCCCTGACCGCGACCGGCCGCGAGCCCGCGGTGTACGAGTTGCCGCCGAACGTCCACTCGGTCCGCTCGCTCCCCCTCTGGACCCGGCGTCGTGCGCCGGCACGACGCCGCTTCGGCCGCCGCCCGGACCCGTCCGCAGCCGTCGCGCTGCTCGACGCCGCGCTCAGTCACGGCCCGGACGCCGTCGAACGGTTCGAGGCAGCCCTGTTCGAACTGTTCTTCCTGGCCCAGAACGGACAAGACCAGGCCGACTCCGATCGCGACTCACCCGCCCAACGGCCGTTCGACCTAGCCGAGGTACTGCGCACCGACGCGGTCGCCAAGTCCCTGGCGGCGTCCTGGCACCACCACCATGACGGCCTCGCCCCCGAACTGCCCCTGGCCGACGCGATGGTCGCACTGGACCTGATCGAGCACGCCCTGCGCCCGCTCAGCTTCCAGCCGCCGAAGGCCGACGTCGTGCACACGGTCTCGAACGGCCTAGCCGCGCTGGTCGGACTGTCCGCCAAGTGGCTGCACGGCACGCCGCTGATCATCGCCGAGCACGGCGTGTACCTACGTGAGCGCTACCTCGCGCTGCGCAGCGAACGACTCGGCTGGCCGGTTAAGGCGATCGTGGCCGCCTTCACGCGTCGGCTCTGCGAGACCGGTTACCGCAACGCCGACCTGATCACGCCGTGCAACGAGTACAACCAGCGCTGGGAGCGGCGACTCGGCGCGGACCCGGCCAAACTGCGCACGGTCTACAACGGCGTCGATCCGAGCCGATTCCCGCCGGCCGAGAGCGAGCCGGACGTCCCGACCCTGGTCTTCGTCGGCCGAATCGATCCGCTCAAGGACGTTCACACGCTCCTACGCGCCTTCGCTCTCGTACACGCCGAGCTGCCGACCGCGCGGCTAAGGATCTTCGGCGCGGCGCCCGAGGGCGGCGAGCGGTACCGAGACGAGTGCGTGGACCTGGTCGCCGAGCTGGGCATCACCGAGTCCGTCATATTCGAGGGCCAGTGCAACAACGTCGCAGCGGCCTACGCGTCGGGACACGTCGTCGTCCTGTCGTCGATCTCCGAAGGACTGCCGTTCACCGTGATCGAGGCGATGGCCTGCGGCCGCCCGAACGTGGGCACCGAGGTGGGAGGCGTCGGCGAGGCGATCGGTGACACCGGCCTGGTCGTGCCGCCCCGTCAGCCGGCGGAAATGGCGCGGGCCTGCGTGACCCTGCTGACCGACCACGACCGCCGGACCGCCCTGGGCCGCGCAGCCCGCGAGCGCGTACTGGACCTGTTCACCATCGCGCGCGCGGTGGACACGTTCAACGAGATTTACCGCACCCTCGCAACCACAAAAGCAACGGCGACTACAGACGCCCGCGCCGAAGTGTCCGTTTTTCGCGGACAAGTCGTCACGACCGCGATCGTCTACGGAACACCTGACGCCGTCTCAGTTCCCCTTGCCGCCCACCGTGACTTACCCGTGGACCGAGCCGCGTGAGCGCGCCATCTCTGCTGGCCGGGCCGCCTCAGACATTCGCGACCGCCTACAGCCGCACGCAGCGCCACGCGCAGCCGACTGGTATCGACGCGAACGCGCACGCAGACGTCGCAACGTACACAGGTGCACTAGACGCAATCGACCGCCTCGCGCTCAGCCTCGCTGACCTCTGCCGCACGGCTGTCGATCCGCTCGCGATCGTCGCCGGGCTCGAAGCCGAGGGCTTCAACGACCGGACGGCGCGTGACCGCTACGGGCTGCCGGATCTGTTCGACCTCGCGGAGGAGTTGCACCGCCGCGTCCCGCGTGACCTTGCCCGGGCCGGCTCGCCGAGTGCGCCGCCGCCGACCGGCACGGCGCGCGCGATCCTGCGTGGCCTGCTGTTCGCGACGCCCTCGCTGTGTGCGATGACGTTCCTGGTCACGAACGTCGGTGGTGCCGGCCGCGCGCTGCTGGCCTGCGTGCAGATCCTCGCGTGGGGCTACGGTCAGGGCATCGCGCACGTCGCCTACGGCCGCCTCAACAACGCCGACCGCGCTGCGGCGAGCCGTGTCTTACGTATGGGGACCTCGCACTCGCTGCTCGCCTCGGCCGCGCTGCTCGGCGCGATGGAGCTGACGCTCGGCACGCCGCCGGCCGCGCTCCTGCCCGCCGCGACCAGCCTGTGGTTCTGCCTGGCCGCGATCCCGGCGCTCGTCCTCGGCGCCGAGTTCCGCCTGGCCGCGACACTCGTCCCGGTCACGGTCGGCGCGATCGCGGCTTGGCTGAGTGCGTCGGACGGCGTCGCACTGATCGGCTCGCAGCTCTCCGTCGCGGCGACAGTCCTGACCATGCTCCACCTCACCAGAACCTCGACCACACCTACCGCTGGGCCCACGTCCAGCC
>JBOHCW010000231.1:0-6078 GCA_050725375.1 Actinocrinis sp.
GCCTCGTTGTGCTTGTGGTCGTAGGTGACCACGTCGCGCATCGTGAAGCCGTCATGCGCGGTGACGAAGTTGATCGAGGCGTACGGACGCCGTCCGTCGTCCTGATACAGGTCCGACGAGCCGGACAGCCGGTACGCCAGGTCGCGCACGTCCGTACGCGCGCCGCGCCAGAAGTCGCGCACCGTGTCGCGGAACTTGTCGTTCCACTCGGTCCACAGCGGCGGGAACTCGCCGACCTGGTAGCCGCCGACGCCGACGTCCCAGGGCTCCGCGATCAGCTTCACCTGCTGGAGCACCGGGTCCTGCGCGATGACCGTCAGGAACGAGGACAGCTTGTCCACGTCGTGGAACGAGCGGGCCAGCGCCGAGGCCAGGTCGAAGCGGAACCCGTCCACGCCCAGCTCGGTGGCCCAGTACCGCAGCGAGTCGGTGATCAGCTGCAACACGTGCGGCTGCGTGACGTTGAGCGTGTTGCCGCAGCCGGTGTAGTCGGCGTAGTTGCGCGGGTTCTTGTCGTCGAGCCGGTAGTAGCTCTCGTTGTCGATGCCGCGGAAGGCCAGCGTGGGGCCGTCGCCGCCGCCCTCGGCCGTGTGGTTGTAGACCACGTCCAGGATGACCTCGATGCCGGCCGCGTGCATCGCGGCCACCATCTCCTTGAACTCGCGCACCTGCCCGCCGCGCTCGCCCCGGCGCACCGCCGCGGAGTAAGGCGCGTGCGGCGCGAAGTAGCCGATCGAGTTGTAGCCCCAGTAGTTGCCCAGGCCGCGTTCGAGCAGGTGCGGCTCGGAGACGAAGTGGTGGATCGGCAGCAGTTCGACGGCCGTGACGCCGAGGTTCACTAAGTGGTCGATGACGGCAGGGTGCGCGAGGCCCGCATACGTGCCGCGCAACTCCTCAGGCACGCTCGGATGCCGCATCGTGTAACCGCGTACGTGCAGCTCGTAGATCACGGTCTCGGCCCAAGGCGTGTGCGGGCGGTTACCCGTGTCCACGCCGACGTCCCCGATCACGATGCCGTGTGGGACGTAGGGCGCTGAGTCGCGGTCGTCGGCGACGTTGAGGTCCGCGCGGTCGCCGTGCTTGACGTGCGCGTAGATCGCGTCGTCGAGGACGAACTCGCCCTCCAGCGCGCGGGCGTACGGGTCGAGCAGCAGCTTGTCCGCGTTCCAGCGCCGGCCGCGCGCGGGGTCCCAGCCGCCGTGCACCCGGAAGCCGTAGCGCTGCCCGGGCTCGATACCGGGCAGGTAGCCGTGCCAGACGTGGAAGGTGGACTCGGTCAGGGCGATGCGCTTCTCGTGCCCGGACTCGTCGAACAGGCACAGCTCGACGCCTTCGGCGCCGGCCGCCCACAGCGCGAAGTTGACGCCCTGTCCGTCGTGGCTCGCGCCGAGCGGATGCCAGTGGCCCGGCCAGGGCCGGTCCCAGTGTTCGGCGGGCGGGTGATCGCCGACTTCGTCGCTCATGGTGTCCATTGTGCCTTTTGACGATCCGTGACCAAGCGGAGACGGCCGGAAATTCAGTCTCGTTAAAGCCGTGATTGGATGAATCCCGCGGTCCCGGGGCGATCCCGCCGGGACGATGACCGCAGGAGACGGCGATCCGAAGGAGTGTCAACGTTGACTGAGCCGAACGTGGGCGCGGCGCCCGGGCGCAGCCCGGAACTGAACACGGGCCCGGAGATGACCACGCTGTGGAGCGCCGAGTTCGTCCGCGTGGAGACGGCCGCCGGTTACCCACGCGTGGGCGTGGTGCGGATCGACCGGCCGAAGCTCAACCCGCTGGACTCGCGCGTACAGGCCGAGCTGAAGCTGGCGGCCGAGCAGGTGACGGGGCGCGACGAGCTGCGCGCGGCGGTCTTCTACGGCGGGCCGGTCGCGTTCGCGGCCGGGGCCGACATCAAGGAGATGGTCGACCTCACCTACAGCGACATGGTCTCCCGCTCCGCCACCCTCCAGGACGCGTTCAGCGCGGTCGCACGCATCCCGAAGCCGGTGATCGCGGCCGTCACCGGCTTCGCACTCGGCGGCGGCTGTGAGCTGGCACTGTGCGCCGACCTGCGGGTGGCCGCCGAGGACGCCAGGTTCGGCCAGCCCGAGATCAAGCTGGGCCTGATCCCCTGCGCCGGCGGCACCCAACGGCTCTCCCGGCTGGTCGGCCCGGCGCGGGCCAAAGACCTGATCTTCACCGGCCGGATGGTGCGCGCCGACGAGGCGCTGCGCATCGGGCTGGCCGACCGCGTCGTGCCCGCCGCCGAGGTGTTCGCGAACGCGCTGGCCTGGGCGGCCGAGCTGGCCGCCGGTCCGCGGTTCGCACTGCGCGCCGCGAAGGAGGCGATCGACCGCGGCCTGGAGGTCGACCTGTCCACCGGCCTGGAGATCGAGCGGGTCCAGTTCGCCGCGCTGTTCGCCACCGATGACCGGGCCGCGGGCATGCGCTCCTTCGTCGAGGAGGGGCCGGGCAAGGCGGTGTTCGGCTGAGCCTTGTTCTTCGGCTGAGCGTTGTTCTACAGAACCCCGCGATGTCATACGCTGCCCGAGAGAGCACACGCATCTTCTCCGACTTCTCCGACCGGGAGTCCGATGACACAGCAGTGGGACGAAGTCCTGCCGGAGACGGCCCGTGCGCGGATGCAGGAGATCAGGCAGAGCAACACCTGGGGCTCCGCGCTGTCCACCGAGGAGTTCGCCGCGATCAAGGGCGTCGGGTTCGACCCGGTCGGCCAGGTCCTGGGCACCGCCGTCTACCACATCGGCTACGCCGGACGCTGGGGCTGCTCGGGCGCGTGGACCTACAACGGCGGCACCGAGGTGTCCTCGTCGGCCTGGGCGCCGTTCTCCGAGCTGGTCCGCACGATGTACGGCGCGCGCCGACTGGCCCTGGCCCGCGCGGTCGCCGAGTGCAAGGCGCTCGGCGGCGACGGGATCGTCGGGGTCAAGTTGCGGGTCGGCCACTTCCCGGCCGGCGGGATGGAGTTCACCGCGCTGGGCACGGCCGTTCGCGCGCGGGCGACGACCGGCACGACCAAGCCGTTCACCTCACACGTGACCGGCCAGGAGTTCGCGAAACTGGTGCACGCCGGATACGTTCCGACCGGCCTGGCGCTGGGCATCTCCATCGCGACCCGGCACGACGACTGGCGCACGTACGGCCAGCTGCGCTGGACCGCCGGCAACCAGGAGATCGACGGCTACACCCAGCTGATCAACCACGCCCGGCACGACGCGCGCGACCAGCTCCAGCGGGACGCCCAGGCACACGGCGGCGACGGCGTCGTGGTCGACGAGATAGACCTGCGTATCCGCGAACGCGAATGCCCGTCCTACGAGAACCAGCGCGACCACATCGCCGAGGCCGTGTTCGTCGGCACCTCGATCGCGCGCTTCGAGCGCAGCACCGGCCCGTCCGCCGGTCCGCGTCCGCTGACCATCATGAAGCTGAATCGGGAGAGCTGAAGATGACCGACCAGTCGACCCAGGACGGGGCGGCCCAGAGCCTCGCGGACGAGGGCGTGCCCGAGGACGCCATGCGGCGGCTGGCCCAGCTGCGGCCGGGCAAGGGCTCGATCTTCACCTCGGACCTGACGGTCAACGAGTTCCTGCTGGTGCGCGAGGCCGGGTTCCGGCCGCTCGGCCTGGTGCTGGGCACCTCCATCTACCACGTCGGCCTGCAACTGGGCCGCTGGTCGAAGAACCAGGAGATGACCACGCTCTCGCAGGCGATGTACCACGCCCGCGAACTGGCGATGAGCCGGATGGAGGCCGAGGCCAGCGCGCTGGGCGCGGACGGGATCGTCGGGGTGCGCCTCGAGGTGGAGATGAAGGAGTTCGGCAACGACATCGCCGAGTTCATCGCGGTCGGTACCGCGGTGAAGGCGGACGGCGCCGACCCCGGCGTGCACAAGTCGTGGCGCAACAACAAGGACAAGCCCTTCACCTCGGACCTGTCCGGCCAGGATTTCTGGACGCTGATCCGAGCCGGATACGCGCCGCTCGACATGGTGATGGGCAGCTGCGTCTACCACATCGCGCACCAGCGGTTCTCCCAGGTGGTCGGCAACACCGGCCGCAACGTGGAGATCGAGCAGTTCACCCAGGCGCTGTACGACGCGCGCGAGTTGGCGATGAGCCGGATGCAGTCGGAGGCCGAGGCGCTGGAAGCCGAGGGCATCGTCGCGGTCCAGCTGCGCCAGCACTCGCACACCTGGGGCTCGCACACGACGGAGTTCTTCGCGATCGGCACCGCGGTGCGGCCGCTGCGCGACGACCACGTGATCGCCCGCCCGACCATGGTGCTCAGCCTCGACGCCTGACGACCCGGACGACACAGGACTATCCAGACGACACACGACACAGACGGCACAGAAGGAACGAAGGTGTCTGACGAGATCGTCCCGGCCGACTCCGGTTCGGGTGACATGGACGTGGCGATGCTGGCCGCCGCCCTGCGCCGGGACAGCGCCGACCTGGACCTGTACGCGAAGGTGCTGTCGGTCAACCTGGCCGACTCGCTGCCGGCCGGCGCGGTCCGGGTCGAGCGCAAGCGCACCATGGCCGACCGCATGGCCGGCCGGGAGGGCGCGGTGGCCAGCCTCGACGTCGCGCTCGGCGAGCTGCGCCTGATGCTGCGCATGGACCGCGGCCGGGCGATCGGCGAGGTCAGCAAGGAAGTGCGCGGCATCGTGCTGTCCCGCCAGCAGGTCGGCCTGGACGCGTGGATCGACGCCCTGGCCAGGGCGCTCGCCGACACGGCCGCGTCCAGCGCCCGCGCCCGCGAGGCCCTGGAGCGCTTCCTGACCTGACCCCCGCTCCACGCACGACAGCACCGAACGTAAGGAAAACCCATGAAGGTCACCTGGCTCGGACACGCGGGCATCCGCATCGATCAGGACGGCTACACGCTCGTGGTCGATCCGGGCGTCTTCTGCGACAAGGCGGCACTGGACTCGACGCTCGCGGACGCGGACGGGGTGCTGATCACGCACGAGCACCCCGACCACTTCGCGGCCGACCGGGTCAAGGCCGCACTGGCGGCCAAGCCCGGCATCGAGGTGTGGACGAACAGCTCGGTCGCGGCACTCCTGGACGGCGCGCCCGCCGCGGTGCACACGGTCGGCGACGGAGACGCGTTCGCGCCCGGCGGGATCGGCGTGCACGCATACGGCGAGTGGCACGCGGTGATCCACCGGGATTTGCGGCGCGTGCTCAACTCCGGCTTCCTGATCGGCGGCAAGGTCTTCCACCCTGGAGACGCGCTGACCCTCCCGCAGGCGCCGGTCGACCTGCTGCTGCTCCCGGCGCACGGGCCGTGGACGAAGACCGGCGACCTGCTCGACTACGTGCGTGAGGTCAAGCCGGGCCGCGTCTCGCCGATCCACGACGCGATGCTCAGCCCGGTCGGCAACGGCTTCGTCGACGGATTCCTGACCGAGAAGCCCGGCTACGGCCCGGGCACCGGCGCGCCGTATGCACGCATGACCCTCGCCGAGTCCTTCGACCTCTGATCCACCGTCAGCGGTGCCCGAATCTGGACACCGCTGACACGCCGTCAGAACCTCGCAGGCTCGGTATACGTGCCGTAGACGTCCTTAAGCACGCCGCAGATCTCGCCGAGCGTCGCCTCTACGCGTGCAGCTTCCAGCATCGGCGGGATGAGGTTCACGCCGTCACGCGCGGCTCCGTCCTTCAGGGCGCTGAGAGTGGCGTGCACCGCCGCCTCGTCACGCTTGGCGCGGCGCTCGGTCAGGACGCGGTTCTGCTCGACCTCGACCTCGTGCGAGACGCGCAGGATCTCCAGCGGCGCCTCGATGGACTCGGTGTGCGCGTTGACGCCGACGATCCGCTTCTCGCCCTTCTCGACCGCGCGCTGGTACTGGAACGAGGCCTCGGCGATCTGGCCGGTGAAGTAGCCGTCGTCGATGCCGCGCAGCAGGCCCGCGGTGACGCTCTGCCCGTCCCCGCCGGCGGCCTTGCCCAGGTCCTTGATCTTCTGGAAGATTGCCTCGGCCTCGGCCTCGATCCGGTCGGTCAGCGCCTCTACGTACCAGGAGCCGCCGAGCGGGTCGGCCACGTTAGCCACACC
>JBOHCW010000232.1:0-5457 GCA_050725375.1 Actinocrinis sp.
GCCTACTCCGGCGGCATGCGACGCAGGCTGGACCTGGCGATGACGCTGGTCGGCAACCCGTCAGTGATCTTTCTCGACGAGCCGACCACCGGGCTGGACCCGCGCAGCCGCCGCACGATGTGGCAGATCGTCCGGAACCTGGTCGCCGGCGGGGTCACGATCCTGCTCACCACCCAGCAGCTGGACGAGGCCGACGAGCTGGCCGATCGGATCGCGGTGCTCGACAACGGCAGGATCGTGGCCACCGGGACGTCGGCCGAGCTCAAGCGGCGCGTGCCGGGCGGTCACGTCCGCCTTCAGTTCGCCGACGACGCCCGGATGACCGCCGCCGCGGGCGTCCTCGACGGCGCGACACCGGCCGGCGACCTGTCGCTGAACGTGCCGGGCGACTCAGGCGTCAGTGCACTGCGGACCCTGCTCAACCGGCTCGACGACGCAGGGGTCGAGGTCGAGGCGCTCTCCGTGCATACGCCGGACCTGGACGACGTGTTCTTCGCGCTGACCGGCCATCCGACCACCGAGGCCCGGCCCGGCGGCGACGGGCCTCCTGTCGATCAATCCCCTGTCGATCAATCCCCTGACAACCAGTCCTCTGACAGTCAGTCCTCTGACAGTAAGGCCGAGCGGCAGGAGTCCGTCCGATGAGCACCCTTACTTACGCCGCGCGCGACTCGGCGACGATGCTGCGGCGCAATCTGCGGCACACCGTGCGCTATCCGGTGACGATCGTGGTGTCGCTGGCAGTGCCGGCCCTGCTGTTGCTGCTGTTCGTCGGGGTCTTCGGCGGCGCGCTGGGCGCCGGCCTGGCGACCGCGCCGTCCGGGGGCAGGTACATCGACTACGTCGTGCCCGGCATCCTGCTGATGACCGTCGGCTACGGGGCCTCGTCCACGACGCTGGCGGTGAACCGCGACACGACCGAGGGGATCATCACCCGGCTGCGCACCATGTCGATCTCCCGGGGCTCGGTGCTGACCGGGCACGTCGCCGCGGCCCTGATCCGGACGATGGTCAGCGCCGTCCTGCTCGTCGGGGTCGCGCTGCTGATGGGTTTCCGCTCCAGTGCCGGCGCCGGCGCGTGGCTCGCGGCGGCCGGGTTGATCGCGCTGGTCACCCTCGCGCTGAGCTGGTTCGCGGTCGCGGTCGGGCTGGCCGCCGGCAACGCCGAGGGCACCAGCGGCTTCACCCTGATCGTGCAACTGCTGCCGTTCGTCAGCAGCGCCTTCGCCCCGACCGGCTCGATGTCGACACCGGTGCGCTGGTTCGCGCACAACCAGCCGTTCACCCCGGTCATCGACTCCCTGCGCGGGCTGCTCACGGGCGCGCCGATCGGGCACAGCGCCGTGATCGCCGTCGCCTGGAGCGCCGGGATCGCAGTGCTCGGATACCTGTGGGCTGGGTCGCTGTTCAAGAAGGGTACGGCTCGGTGAACTGAGCGCGTGCGCTCAGGGCTGCGGACGCGGCGGCCCGTAACGCGTCCGCGTCCAGGCCGGCGTATGCCGATACCGCTTCGGCGTACGCCGGCCCGTCCGCTTGCTCGGCGGTGCGGCCGGTGGCGGACATCGTCGGTTGGAAACCGTTGAAGCGGAACCGCCCGGCCAGGGCGATCATGCGCACACCCGACCTGGTGGCGCGCGCGTCGCCGGTGCGCCGCCCGCGGTCGAGATCGAGCATCGCCAGGGCCAGCAGCTGGGTCCCGACGAGCGGGAAGTCCGTGTAGGACGCGGACGAGCCCTCGACGATGTCCGCGATCAGCCCGGTGGCGATCCGCGGCAGCTTGCCGGCGAGCCGGCCGACCAGCGCGAGCCGGTCGTGCTGCGCGTGCGCGATCACGGCCATCGCCTCGACTTCGCGCGTCCAGGTCAGCACGTGGTGCAGCTCGCCGCCGAGGGCCTGGTTTCGCGGGTCGAGCAGCGCCTCGGCGGCCTGGCGCCACAGCCGCAGCCCGTCCTCGACCTCGCCGCGCGCCAGCCGGATCGAGGCCTGCGCCGCGACCGCGAGCATCGGCAGCCCGGCGCCCATGTCCCCGTCCTCGCGCAGCGTCAGGTCCAACCAGTACTCTGCTTCGTCGACGGCGTTGCGCTGCAGGTTGGCCAGCACCATCGCGTTGCGCACCCGGGCCGCGCTGGATCCGTTCTCGAACGCGTTGAGCCCCGGCAGCTCGTCCAGGATCGACAGCGTCGCCGCGAAGTGCTCGTGCGCCTCGTCTCCCCGGCCCAGCTCGAGGTACAGCTCGCCGATCCGGCTGTGCGTCATGACCTGGAACCACGGCAGCTGCCGGTCGAGTCCGGCGAAGGCCGCCAGGGTGCGCCGGGCCGCCTTGAGCGCGCTGTCCGGATCGTTGACGCTCTGCCACACGAAGGCGGCCACGGTGTTGGCGATGGCGGCCAGCAGCGGCTGGTCGCTCTCGCACAGCAGGTTCAGCGAGGCCAACTGGTCCTCGCGCGCGTCCGCCAGCGTGCCGAGGACGACCGCGATCGCCCGCGCCGGCGTGTCCGGCGGGGCCGGGGGCAGCCGCCGCAGGCCGACCAGGACGCGCGCGGCGGGGTGCTGCAGGATCAGCGCACTGACGGCGGCCAGCCCCGTGGCGGTCCTGGCGACCTCGACGTGGGCCGGCTGCGGCCGCAGGTGGGACAGGAGCCACGCGCTGCGCCCGGTCAGCTCCGCCATCCGCGCGAAGTCGGACTCGAACATCCGCAGGCCGCCGAGCACGGCGAACGTGGCCGCGACCGACGCGCCGTCCTCGCGTTCCAGCCCGAGCCGCAGCGCCAGCAGCAGGTTCTCCTGCTCGTCCCTGGTGTGCCCCGCCGAGGTGACCAGGTCCGGCCCGAACATCGACTCGTGGTGCGCCAGGCCGAAATCGCGCGCCCACGCGAGGAACCGGCCGACCACGTCCTCGCCCTCACCCGCCTCGCGGCGGCGCGCCGCACTGAACTCGCGCACGGTCTCCAGCATCCGAAAGCGCGTGCCCGATCCGGTGTCGGCCGCCTGGAGCAGCGACTGGTCTACTAACTGCGCCAGGGTCTCCAACGCGTCCACGTCGTCCGCGCCGAGCAGGTGCTGTGCGGCATCGGCGGTGAATCCGCCGGGGAAGACCGACAGGGCGCGCATCGCGGCCTGTCCGTCCGCTTCGAGCAGGTTCCAGCTCCAGTCGATGACCGCGCGCAGGGTGCGATGACGCTCCGGCGCGTCGCGTGCGGCGCCGCGCAGCAGGGCGAACCGGTCGTCCAGGCGCCGGGCGATTTCGGCCACTGACATGACGCGCACCCGCGCCGCCGCCAGCTCCACGGCGAGCGGCAGCCCGTCAAGGCGACCGCACAGCTCGCGCAGCACGTCCTCGGGCAGCTCGACTCCGGGCCGGGCCGCGTTCGCGCGCTGCCGGAACATCACGACACTGGTCGCCACACTCAACTCAGGCAACAGATATACCGATTCCGAGGACAGGCCGAGCGGCGCGCGGCTGGTCGTCAGCACCCGCAGATCCTCGCTCTTGGCCACCAGGTCGCGCACCAGCTCGACCACGCCGCCGATGACCTGCTCGCAGTTGTCCAACACCAGCAGCGCCGGGCCGTGACCCACAACGCTGAGGATGCTTGAAACCGCGTCCGCCGCGACGGCCCGGTGGCCGACCGGCGCCCCGTTCCGGGAGACGTGATCGTGCTCTGCGACGCCGAGGGCGGAGGCCACCTCGCCGACCACGTCTCCGTCGGCGGTGGCCCCTGCGAGGGCGACCAGGTGGACCAGGCGCTGCTGCGCGCCGCGGGCGGCGGCGTGCGCCAGCCGGGTCTTGCCCAGGCCGCCGGGGCCGATGATCGACACGACGCGGGACGTGCCCAGCAGTCGGTGCACCGCGGCGAGGTCGCCGTCCCGGCCGAGCAGCGCGTTGGGCTCGTGCGCGATACCGCGCCGCACGATCGGCGTCCCGCGTTCCAGCAGCTGCCGGTGCACCTGCCGCAACGCGGGTCCCGGATCGCTGCCCAGCTGCTCGCGCAGCCCGCGCCGGTACGTGTCGTACCTGGCCAGCGCCGCGGACGGCCCGAGCGTCGCGGCCTCGGACAGCAGCAGTTGGGCCAGGACCTCCTCGTCGCGCGGATTCTCCCGGATCAGCTCGTCGAGCGTCTCGGCCGCTTCGGTGCGCCGGTCGAGATGGCACAGCGCCAACGCGCGGGCCCGAACCAGTGCCCGGTACGTCGCCGCCCGCGCCGCGCGAAGCTCGGACAGCGGCTCGGTGTACTCGGGCCCTGCGCCCGGCGCGCCGTCCCACAGCTCCAGACCGGCCTCGGCCTGGGCAAGCGCCTCGGCGTGCTCGCCGGCGTGCGCACTTCGTGCGCTGGCCGACGCGCACGTGAGCACCGCGGCCGCGTCGACCTGCTCATCGTTCAACGTGAGCCGGTAACCCATGGACGTGCCGGCGATGGCGTCCGCGCCCAGCTGCGCCCGTGCACGCGAGACCAGTACCTGAAGCGCCCTGGTGGGGTGCTGCGGCTGCTCGTCCGGCCACAGCCCGTCGACCAGCCGGATCGTGCTGCAGCCCGCGTGCAGGTCGTCGGCCAGCAGCGCGAGCAGGTTGCCCAGTTGCGACCCGGCGATCTCCCGGCCGCGAAAGGCGACCCCCGGAAGCAGGACCAGCTCGACGCTCATCGCAGCAGGCTAACGCCTGGGCCGCCGCGGCCGTGCATGCCGAGCTGGGATTTCTCAAGGAACGGGCACGCCGGACAGGTGCCACGACCGCGAACCGGAGCTCTATGCCGTGACACGCTCGTTAAGGCAGCGATTGCAGGTATGGGCTCACCGTGCGCAGGAAGTCGTAGCCGTTCGACGCGTCCCAGTTGATCGACCACGTCATGGCGCCGCCGATGTCCGGCCACAGGGCGGGTGGCGTGAAGCCGCCGCATCCGTTGCCCGTGGCGAGGCAGCCGAGCGCGCTGTTGACGGCGGACGGGGCGAGGTAGCCGTGTTTGGCCGCCAACGCCGAGGCCGGCAGGCCGAGACCGACCTGGGATGGGGCCAGGCCGCCTCGCAGCTGGGTGCAGGCCAGGGCGGTCAGGAAGTCCTCGGTGCCCTGGACGTGCTCCGCGCCGTCGCAGCCGAGCATGGTGCCGGAGTTGTAGTACTGCGTGAAGGACATGGTCAGGATCGACCTGATGCTCAGCGCCAGTTGGAAGTAGGCGCCGCTGGTCGACTCCACGTCGCTGGTCTGCGGCGCGAGCGTGATGAGCACGCCGGGGTGCAGCGCCGCGAGATCGCGCAGGGCCTGCGCGGTGTGGGCGACGTCAAGGCCCTGCTCGAAGTCGATGTCCACGCCGTCGAACCCGTACGTCTTCATCAGCGAGCTGATGCTGGACGCGAAGGCGGCGGCGGCGCCCGGCGAGTCGATCGACACGGCGCCGCCCGCGTCGTTCACCGAGATCAGGACCCGCTGGCCGCGCGCGTGCAGGGTGGCGATGTCGGCGGCGA
>JBOHCW010000233.1:0-11979 GCA_050725375.1 Actinocrinis sp.
GCATGAGTTTCTCTGTGCCCTTATAGCGCTCAGCCTGGCGCGCCAGCTGCATCCGCATCCGCGCCTGCCCCGTCCCCGGGGAATGAGGCGGCCTCGCCGCACGGGGGAGCGACGAGGCCGCGGCGGAGAGTTGTCGAGGACTCTCCGCGGGCGTCGGAGGGGTTCGCCGCCACGGTCCCGGGGGAGGACGCTGCGGGCGGCGAGGGGCGGTTCCGACGCCTGGTGGTGCGGAGATCCCCACGGGGGGAGGGACCGTCACGCACCGTGTTCGGCGCTCGACCCCCACGGGGGCGGGAGTCGCTCGCCAGACGCGTTCCTCGGCGTGATCCCCACGGGGGGAGGGACCCGCCGAAACACGC
This sequence comes from Actinocrinis sp., assembly GCA_050725375.1. Classification (GTDB taxonomy): domain Bacteria; phylum Actinomycetota; class Actinomycetes; order Streptomycetales; family Catenulisporaceae; genus Actinocrinis. The sequence goes on from JBOHCW010000233.1 coordinate 360, forward strand.
GTCATTCGGGGCGAGGCCCCATCGCACGGGGGGACGACGAGGCCTCGAAGAGGATTATTCATGCGGCTTCAGCGCTTGGCGACCCCTTCGACAAAACTTCTCGCTCGGGATCGCGGCCTTCACCGAGCGTGTCCGCGATTTATGCCTTTTGTCGGCTTTAGCGCATTCGACCCCGGCGCGATCCGGGCCGCGAGTCGACGACTCGTCGGTAAGCAACCGGAGTCGAGTAGGCAACGAATGTTCCCCCGCGAGCGGGGATTCCTCAGCTAGGGCAAGCAATCCGGCGCCGGTGACCCGGCCGCGGCGCGCCGTCGCAGTCTTCTGGCACCACTGCGATTACCACGTGTCGGTGGTCTCGGGTAGGGAGCGCGGATGCACGTCCGCGCCCGCGCCCGGTGAGCTGGCCCGGCCACGAACGTACGGCGGCGCCGTGTAGCGCTGGGACGCGCGTGCGCCCCCCGTTCCTGGAATCAGCCTGAACGTCAGAGCGCGGTGAGTCCCGTTTCGGGGGCGAAACTGTGCCGTTCCCGGTATATGAGACAAACCAGGCATGCCGACTGCGGCGTGTAAGCCCCGAAACGGGACTCACCGCCAACGCCAGGGATGTCTCTCAGACCATCCGCGCGGTCGCGGCCACGGCCAACTGTGCGAGCACCTCGCGCGACTCGGCCGTGATCGGCGCCTCGTCCAGCGCGGCCAGGGCGGTCCGCGTCAGGTCGCCGATCCGCGCCTCGACCTCGGCCAGCGCGCCGGTGCCCGCGATGATCGCGCGCAGGCCGGCGACGCCCGCCTCGTCCAGCGCGGGATCGCCGAGCCCGTCACGCAGCGCCTTGCCCTCGCTCTCGCCCGCCTCGCGCGCGGCCAGCGCGACCAGCACGGTCTGTTTGCCCTCGCGCAGGTCGTCCCCGGCCGGCTTGCCGGTCGTCGCCGGGTCGCCGAACACGCCGAGTATGTCGTCGCGCAGCTGAAACGCCTCGCCGAGCGGCAGCCCGTACCGCGAGAGCGCGGCGGACAGCGGGCCGTGCGCGACGCCCGTGGCCAGCGCCGCGCCGAGTTGGAGCGGCCGCTCGATCGTGTACTTCGCCGACTTGTACCGCAGCACGGTGCTCGCCCGCTCCAGCGTCTCCTGCGGGGTGGACACGGACAGGCCGCGCGCCTGCGCGAGCACGTCCAGGTACTGACCCGCCATCACCTCGGAACGCATCAGGTCGAAGACCGGCCGCGCCCGATGGATCCGCTCGGCGTCCAGGCCGCATCGGGTGAACAGCTCGTCGCACCAGGTCAGCGTGATGTCGCCGAGCAGCACGGCCGCGGCCGCGCCGAACCGCTCCGGCTCGCCCTCCCAGCCGCCGGCGCGGTGCAGCCGCTCGAACCGGCGGTGGATCGCCGGGGCGCCGCGCCGGGTGTCCGAACCGTCTATGTAGTCGTCGTGGATGAGCGCGGACGCCTGCAGCAACTCCAAGGACGCCGCCGCGCGCACGGCTGCCGGCTCGTTCTCCTCGGCGCCGCCCGCGGCCCGCCAACCCCAGTAGCAGAAGGCCGGGCGCATCCGCTTGCCGCCGTCCAGGAACTCGCGCAGCGCGTCGACCACCGGATCGAGGTCCGCGCTCACCCCGGCGAGCATCGCCGCCTGCCGGTCCAGGAACGCGACCAACTGCGCCGAGACGCGGGCGCGCAACTCGTGCCGGTCCGCCGGCGCCACACCGTTCACTCGCGCCGCCACCGGCGGTACCGCGTCGTTCACACGCTCATCCCTCACAGCAGACGAGACTACGTCGTCTCATCCGATGAAACGGCGCTGGTACCCCCACCTGTGCTGGATAAGCTGAAGGCATGGCTCTCGGACTCCCCAGCGTGCGGCCGGACCGCGCCGTGACGGTCGGCGACCTGCTCGCGCGCGGGACGCCGACGATGTCGTTCGAGTTCTCCCCGGTCCGCAATCCCGACGGGGAGCGGCAGCTGTGGAAGGCGCTGCGCCGGATCGAGGGCGTCGGCCCGGACTTCGTGTCGATCACCTACGGCGCCGGTGGCTCGACGAGGGAGAACACCGCCTCCGAGGCCGAACGCGTCGCCACCGACACGACGCTGACCCCGGTCGGCCACCTGACCGCCGTGAACCACTCGGTCGGCGAACTGCGGCGCATCATCGGCCGCTACGCGGACGCCGGGGTGCGCAACATCCTCGCCGTGCGCGGCGACCCGCCCGGCAATCCGACCGGCGAGTGGGTCAGGCACCCGGAGGGCATCGAGTACGCGGTCGAGCTGGTCCGGCTGGTCAAGGAGTCCGGCGACTTCTGCGTCGGGGTGGCCGCCTTCCCGGAGAAGCACCCGCGCTCGGCGGACTGGGACGATGAGATCCGCCACTTCGTGGCCAAGTGCCGGGCCGGGGCCGACTTCGCCATCACCCAGATGATCTTCGACGCCGAGCACTACCTGCGCCTGCGCGACCGGGTCACCGCGGCGGGCTGCGACATCCCGATCATCGCCGGCCTGATGCCCGTCACCCGCGCCGCTCAGATCGAGCGCATGGTCACGCTCAGCGGCGGCACGTTCCCGGCCGGCCTGGGCGAGCGGATCCACGCGGTCGCCGACGACCACGCGGCCGTGCGCCGCCTCGGCATCGAGCACGCGACGATGCTCGGCGAGCGCCTGCTGGCCGAGGGTGTGCCGGGCCTGCATTTCATCACGCTGAACACGTCCACCGCGACGCTTGAGGTCCACCAGAATCTGCGCGAGGCACACGCGCGGGCGTGCCCTGCGGTCGCATAAGTCAGTCGTATTCACCAGAGGGCGGTTGGGCCCGTTCCCGGAGCGGACCGGCCGCCGCCACCCGCCCCCGCAGCCACGCCTTGGCCAGTTCGGACGCCTGCCACCCGGACAGCGCCGCGAATGAAAGGCCGCTGCCCGGGCGGGCCGAGGCACCGGCGTGGAACAGTCCCGGCGTCGCCTGTTCGATCGGCGAGCGCAGCAGCGCCGATCGCAGGCCGGCCACGGTCGGCCCGAACGCGGCGCCGCCGGGCACACCGGTCGCGGCTTCCCAATCGGCGGCGCCGACCACGTGTCGGACCCGCACCTTGCCGCGCACATCGATGCCGCGCGCCGCCATGACTGCCACGACGGCATCAGCGGACTGATCGGCCGTTGCCGACTGATCAGCCGGCGCGTGCACCGTCCACGCCTCGGGCCGCTCAGCGGCGACGTGGACGCGTACGGCCGGGCCGCGCTCGTCCAGGAGTACCGTCTCGTGCGGCATCTCCGGCGGTTCGTCGATCACCAGGCAGACGGTCGTCACCGCAGCTGAATTCGAGGACTTCTGCGAGCGCCTCCGCGTAGAGCGGCCGAGCAGACGCGCGAGCACTGCCTGATCCACGGCCGCGATGACGGCATCGCCGTCCAGTCGCTCCCCACCCTCCAACACCACACCGCCAACGCCGCCAGACGCAAAGTCAATGCGTGCGACGCGTGCGTTAAGGCGCACTTCGACGCCGCGGTCGAGTACACGTTGGTATAGCGCGTCGGCCAGTGTGTGCATGCCGCCGACAATCCGCCACGCGCCGAATGCGTGCTCGATGTAAGGCCGTGTCGCCACAACGCCCGGCGCGTGCCGCGGGTCGGCGCCGGCCTGCCGCGCGTAGTCGTCGAGCAGCAGGTACAGGCGCGGGTCAGCGTCCGCGAACCACTTGCCGGCCGACGTCCGCAGCGTGCGCAGCGGAGTGAGGGCACGTCGTCCGTCGGCTGTACGCAATAAACGGGCCAACTCACGTCCGCCGCCGGGCGACTCGACCAGCGCCGGCCGGATCGCGTCCCATGCCCGGCCGCCGTGGTCGACCACGCGCAGCCAGGCCGCTCCCGCGCCGGGGCCGAGGGTGTCGTCGAACGCCGCGACGACCCGTCCGCGCGACGAGTTCGGCAGGTCCAGGCGTGCGCCGTCCGGGAAGACGTAGCGCCGGACCGGGTCGAGCGGCCGCAGGTCGACCCGGTCCTCCAGCGCGGCGGCCGCGCTCTTCTTGCGCGAGCCGGTCTTGATGAACAGGTCGCGATACGCGGCCGGCAGCGTGAGCGTGTGCGCGCCGAGGTCGAAGCCCAGGTCCCCGTGCCGCCACGCGCGCAGCGCGCCGCCGGCGACCGGTGAAGCCTCGCAGACCACGACGTCGTCGCCGCGCGACGCCATCCGGGCGGCGGCCGCCAACCCGGCCATCCCGGCCCCGACGACGATGATCCTTGCCACAGCGCACAGACTCTACCGGTCCGGCCCGCGCCCGCGATCTCGCGCGGGTGCGCTAGATCGCGGTGCGGCCCGCGTCGACCGGCACCAGCGCGCCGGTCACGAAACTCGCCCGGTCGGTGGACAGGAAGTAGATCACCTCGGCGATTTCACGCGGCGAGGCCAGCCGGCCGAGCACCGTCGTGTCCGCGACCCGCTGCGCGCCCTGCTCGCCCATCGAGCTGATCACCATGTCGGTGCGGGTCGGGCCGGGCGCCACCGTGTTCACGCGCACGCCCGAGGGGCCGAACTCCGCGGCCCAGGTGCGGGTCAGCGATTCCAGTGCGGCCTTGGTCGCGCTGTACACGGACAGTCCGGCCATGCCGATCCGGGCCGCCATCGTGCTCACGTTGACGATCGAGCCGGAGCCCTTGGCCAGCATCGCCGGCGCCAGCCTGGCGGTCAGGAAGTACGGCGCGCGGATGTTGGCCGCCAGCGACGCGTCGAAGGAGGCGAGGTCCTGGTCGACGGTCGGCGCGCCGGGGAAGATCGCGGCGTTGTTGACCAGGATGTCCACGACGCCCGCCGCCGAGACCAGCCGGTCGAGCGCGTCCTGGTCGGTCAGGTCGGCGGGTACGAAACGCGCCGAGCCGCCGGCCGCGGTGATTTCCTTCACCAGCGCCTCGCCGCGCTCCACGCCGCGCCCGGACACGATCACGTCCGCGCCCGCCGCCGCCATCAACCTGGCCGTCTCGCCGCCGATGCCGCCGGTCGAACCGGTGATCAGGGCCGTCTTGCCGGTGAGTTCCATGAAAGTGCCTTCCGAGTAGCCACTCGAGCGGTTGGAGTGGGTTGCACGATCCAGAATTACCGCCAAAAAATGGGTTGTCGAATCCAAAATCTGCTACCTTGAAGGCATGGCCACCATCACGTCCGCCACCAGCGTCTCCACCTCGGAAGCCGGAACCGGGACCGGGACCACAAGCGGCAGCCCTCCAACCAAGCGACTCACGCGCAAGGGCGAGCAGACCCGCCGCCGGATCGTCGAGACGGCCGCGCAGTTGATGTACGAGCGCGGCGTCACGGAGGCGACGCTGGAGGACGTGCGCGCGGCCGCGGGCGTGAGCGGTTCGCAGATCTACCACTATTTCGCCGACAAGCAGGCGCTGCTGCTGGCCGTGATCGAGCATCAGACCGAGGCGGTGCTCGACCAGCACCGAACGTTCAGCCCGTCCATGGACTCGATGCCCGCGCTGCGCCAGTGGCGTGACGTGATGGTCGAGTTCCAGTTGCGACTACAGTGCCGCGGTGGCTGCCCGATCGGCTCGCTCGGCAGCGAGGTCGCCGAGAACAACCCGCAGGCGAGGCTGGCGGTGGCCTCCGGCTTTGTGCGCTGGGAGGGCGCGATCCGGGACGGCCTGAACGCGATGCACGTGCGCGGCGAACTGGACGCGGACCCGGACGATCTGGCGTTGGCCCTGCTCACGGCTCTGCAGGGTGGTCTGTTGATGACGCAGATCCAACGCGAGGTCCGGTCGCTGGAAACCGTGCTCGACGCGATGCTCGACCTGGTCGAGTCGCATCTGACCCCGGCGGGCAAGGCCGCGTCGGCCCGGTAAGTGCCGAGCGGGCGCTCGTTCCACCCGGCGCGGCTGCGGGCGGCGCTACGCCCGGGCGCCGACGAGGGCCGCCAGTACCCGCCGTGCGGTGTCGGTCAACGAGCCGCGCGTGTTGTGCATGCTGTCCCAGTGCGCCTCGGCTTCGGCTTGGGGGACGGGCGGGGCCAGCGGCGCGAGGGGGAGCGCGGGTGGGATGACCCGGCGCCCGTCGGCGACGATGGCCCGTCCGCTCGCCCGGCGCACGGTGCGCAGCAGCGCGAGCGGGTCGGGGTCCGCCGCAGCCGCTCGATAGCCGCCGATCCGCCAGTACGCCGCCGCGTCGACCGCGACCGTGAACCGGCCCGGGTGGATGCGGGTGCTGTGATGGCGGCCGGCGCGGTTGCGCATCTGCCCCGGCTGCGCCGACTTCGCAGCTCTCGCATCCTTCGCAGTCTGCATGGGCTGCGCGGCGTGCCGCAGGCCGGCGTGCACCTCGGCCATGTCCAGGTCCATGTCCGTCTGCTGCGTCTGTTCGGCCGGCTGTCCAGTGGTGGCCGGCCAGCCGGTGTCGAGGACCGCGAGGTCGAGTTTTTCGGTGCGTAGCAGTGCGGTGGCGGCGGCCGCCGCGTTGGGCCCGAGCGGAGAGCAGGGCTCGGCGAAGATCAGCACTCTGCCGCGGGCCGCGACGGCGAGTTGGTGCGAGCGGTGGGCGAGCGGCGACCAGCCTCGCGGTAGCGGCGCGGCGGCGAGAATGCGCACGCGCGGGTCGTCGCCGAACTCGCGCCGCAGGACGGTGCGGGTCTCCTGTGGGCAGCCGTCGTCGAGGACGACGATGTCCAGTGTTTCGACCCCTTGCTGGCACAGCGCGGCGCGCACCGCGGCCATGGCCGGGTCGGGCGCGTGCCGCACGGGGATCAGCACGGACACCGACTCGGTGGCCTCGGGTGGTCTGGCAGGGGTGCTGACCAGGTGTAACGCGGCGGGGCTTATGCCGACGGCGCCGAGCCTGGCCGGGTCGGCGCGCCATGCGGCGTAAGCCGTGACGGCCGTCGCGGCGAGCCCGAGCGCGGCGAACGCCCGAGCCGTGGATCCCACGCGCGGCCGGGACGAGCCACCAAAGCCTTCGAACCCTGACACGTCACGCCCCGCGCGGACAACCCGCCCGGCCTCCCGCGCGGCGGCGAGGCCGAGCGGGGCGAAGGCAGGCGAGCCGTGGGTTGGCGCGATCCGGGTCACACAACGAGCATTACCCCGTACTGAGCGTGATGCTTGGTGGAGCACTCCATCTGGTGGATGCCAGATGGATAAACCAACACAGGATCTGGTGGATGCCAGATCGGTAAACCAACACGGGATCTGGTGGACACCAGATCGGTAAACCAACACGGGATCTGGTGGACAGGCAGATGGATGAATGCCGCAGGACTGAGTCCGGCACACCACCGCCGTATGAAAGCTGATGTCGAGGCGAACGCGCACGGCTTGATCGGACCCACGAGGCGGCCATCAGGTGACAGTGCGTGACGTGACTGCCCGTGAGTTCCCCACCGGTCGCTCCGCCAGCCCGGCCGCTGCGCAACTCCGAGCACTCGCCAGTCCGCACAGTCCGCCAGTCCGCGCACTCCGCGAGCGGTCCGCCGATCCGAGCGGTCCGCAGGCTTTGCCACAGACTCGCCGCGTCAACCTGCCGGCCGCGGTTTGGTGGACACGATTATTCGAACGCAGACTCGTCGAAGATCAGTTCGCGGCCGTTCGCCTGATCGAGTCAATAACGACCCGCGTCGGTTTGCTGAGAGTGCCGAGCCATCCACGAAAAGTGGCCTGGTGGCCAGACGGAGACCGTGCGTGACGGGTGTCGGGCGGGGTCCGAGCGCGCACCCCCACGACGCGCGCGCGGACCCCGCCGCACCCCCTCGGGCGCGCCGACACCGCTCTCCCCTGCGATGTCGGGCGACGCCGACGTCCCCTCCCTGCACCCCACCCGGTGTTGGTCGAACCGGTGCGGAGAACCCGCAACCGTCCGACTCACCCAGTAGGACAAGCCGGTCCGCACGAAGGTTGTGGACGCTATTGGTCACGGTTCGGTAACTATCAGAGCCGTCACCGCATGATCCTCGCCCGGCGGAGCCGGTTTTCCATGCTGCCCTAGCCTGAGCGCCAGGGGAAGAGCACAACGGGTAGTCATTTCGAGAGTTTCGGGCACCGTAAGGGGCGCGGCGGGCGCCGTTCCGGCGCACGCGGTGTCTCACCCCTCGGTCGCCCGCCGTGACGCTCGAACGTGATGTCGAGCGCGACCAGGGTGGTTAAGCGAGATCTAGTTTTTGCGACAAGTTTTTGCGAAACTGGAGTGTGACCTCAACACCCCCGACCCCGCCCCCGGCGGATTTGGTCGAGCGCTTCGTCTGTCCGGCGTGTGGCGCCCAGATCGGCGGAGCGTGCCGGAGCCGAAGCGGCGACACGGCCTTCCGCTACCACACGGCGCGATTCGTGCTCGTGACCGAGTTGGCCGGCGTGGCCGAGATCCTGGTTCCCGAGGACCGCGGCCCGGGCCGCCCGTGGACGCCGCCCGGCGAATCGGCGGACGGCGAACGAGCGTCCAGCGATCCAGGTTCGCGCGACCCCGCCTCGCGCGAACCAGCACCAGCAGTACTGGCTCCGTCCGTATCCGCACCTGCACTCGGGCGAGGCGCTCCCACGTCAAGCCCACCGCTGACGGTGCTCAGGATCGGATATGCCAGTTGTTCGCTCGCTGACGAGGACGAGCTGACCGGCCAGCTCCGAGCCTTGGCCGCTGCTCGATGCGACCGGGTGTTCAGCGAGCAGATCATCGCGACCGTGAAACGACGACCGGAACTGGTACATGCGGTGCGCGCGGCGGACGAGGCGCGGTCGGCGGACACCGGACGTCCGGTGGCGCTGACCGCGACCGAGTTGCGGCGCGTGGCGCGCACGTCGCGAGAACTCATGGAACTCGCGTCCGACTTGGCGGCGCGGGAGATCCGGCTGGAACTGCTCACGGGACCGGTGAGCGGAATGTTCGACCCGCGCGGCGAGGGACGTCTCCTTTTCGAGGTCCTCGCCGCCGCGACGTCGCTGGATATTGATCACCTGCGCGCCAAGAAACTCGAAGGCCAGCGGTCCGCCGCCAACGAGGGCCGACCTCCGGGTAGGCCGCGAGCCCTGGACGACGGCATGCTCGCGCTCGCTCGCCGGTTACGCGGCGAGGGCGTGCCGGTTGCCGAGATCGCCGAGCGTCTGACGATCGCGACCGGTAAGAACGCCGGACGGCACCCGTCCGCCGCGTCCGTCTATCGGGCCCTCGCAGAACTCGACGTTGCGGGCACTGCCGGCACCGCCCAGATCGCTCATGTCGTCGGCACCGCCGGCACAGCTCAGCGCGCCGATGAGATCGAAGCCCTACGCAGGTGACGGTGACTGTCGGGCCCGGCCGATCGCGTCGCCGCCACGCCGCATCACGTGTCCGCATCACGTGTCCGCGCCAGAGGGACAGATCTCGCACGTATTGCGGGCGCGACCTTTGGACGCGGCCGAACCCGAACTCCGGTACCACAGACATCGATCGCGCCTGTCGTGTCGGTCAAGGCTGAGACGGGCGTTGGATCCGGACCGACGATCAGTGCGCCCTGACGCAGGACGCGGCTCTCGCGCCCGGCGGCCTGCACGCCGGGTGTGTTGAGCGTGTCGTGCTGGGTGGATCGCAAACGGATTGGAGGCTCGGGCAGATAATGTGGACGACCGATGCTGTGCGCACCCTTGTTGAGGCGCTGGGCGAAACGTTCGCTCATGACGGCGTCGTCATCGCGGCGGCGGCGCTCGATGGAGACGACACGGCTATAGCCGCGACAGCCATCGACATCGCCGGCGCCTCGGGTAGTCCTGAGCCGCTCGCCACCGGTGCCCGCTTCGAGATCGGTTCGGTCACCAAGACCATGACGGCGGCGATGATCGCGCTGCTGGTCGAGCGGGGACGGCTCGGACTCGACGACCCGATCGGTCGCTGGCTGGACGCGGGAGCGCAGGCCGACCTGACCATCCGTCAGCTGGCCACGCACACCTCGGGATTGCCGGCGGTCGGGCCGAGCCGGATGGCCGGGCGCGTTGACTCTCGCGACCCGTGGGCCGGGTGCGCGTTCACCGAGGCCGAGCAGGACTTGCGGGCGGCGACGGTCGCGCCGGGTCGTCCGCACCGTTATTCGAACCTTGGCTATCAGCTGCTCGGGTCGACTCTGGAGCGCGTGTGCGGCCGCAGCTATCCGTTGCTGCTTTCCGGCGAGTTGTTCGAGCCGCTCGGCATGACGTACTCGGGTGTCGGGCGCCTTGACGATGCGGGTTCGGGCCGATGCAGTGGGCTTGGGACGTTGCTCGCCGGCCACGGTGAGTCGGGTGAGGTCGCACACTGGTCGCATCCGCTCGGCGCCGGGGCGTCGAGGCGACGATCGGTGATCTCGCGATCTATGCGCGCGCGTGTCTCCAGATCCCGGACGGCGAGTTGGGCAGGGCGCTCCGGTTCGCACAAGCGCCGGTGCTGGCGATCGGTGACGGTGTGTCACAGGCGCTGGCGTGGGTCGTCCAGGAGGACGGTTCCCGTGAGCACAGCGGCGGGACCGGCGGGTTCAGCGCCGACGTGACCATTCATGCCGGCTCGTCGCGCGCCGTGGCGCTACTGGTGAGTTATGGCGGCAGCCCGACGCACGCGACCTACCTCAAGCGTGCCGCCCACCTCGTGGTTAACGGTCGCGATCCGCGTGCGGCCGCCGCGCCCGCGTCGTGGCCGACATGGCGAGAGGACGCGCTGGAGATCGTGGACCTTCTGTTCGAAGAGAAGTTCGCACAAGTGCATGCACGGATGGCTGCCACGATGCAAGCTAAGGTCGGCCTCGCGCAGCTGGAAACAGCTTGGCGGCGGCGGACGGCGGATGTCGGGGCGGCCCGAACTGTGACCGTCGCCCGGTCGCAGTTCGCAGCGTCCGGGGCCGTACTCGTCGACCTGGCCTGCGACTTCGTCGCCGAGCAGCGGGTTCTGCGAGTGCTCGTCCTGCCCAACGGCGAGCTCGGCGGGCTCATGTTCCGGCCGCTGGCCGGCTAGGCAGTGCGCTCGGCACATCAGTGTCACTGAATCGAGCGAATATTCGAGATTCCGGTGGCTCGCGGACGCGCGACGGGGTAGTGTTGGGCTTGTTCGAACAAAGATTCGAACAGTGTCGCCGCCGTCCGCAGGGGGCGTCACCGCGCTCCCGCCCGCGTCGCACCGGGTTGGTTCACTGCTGGGGAGTGCTGGGAGGCACCGGGGAAGCCTGCGGCCGGCGGCGACACGAGCCCTCGGGGCCGGCAGACGCCGGGGAGCGCGTCGCGGCAGGTGCGCGGGTACCGCGCCGCACCGGTCCCGAGGGCCGGCAAGGACGAGTAGACGACAAGCAGTTCCGTTCCGCCGGCGCCGACCGAGAACCGGGCCGCGGCCGAGCACGACACGGCAGGGGAGCCATGACGATCGCGATGTCAGAACAAGTCGACGCCGAACCCTGTGATGTCCTTCGCGGTGGCGACGGACCGGTGTACTTCCTGCTCGGTGGGCGACTTTACGTGGTGCACGAGGTGCTCGGCCGCTGGATCGAGCCCGACGCAGAACCGCGTAGGCCGTCACCGTCCGGCCCGCTCACGGCGGCGTCAGAATCCGAGGCCTCGACTCCGGGCTCGACCGCAGCGGGCTCGAAGACACCGGGCTCGACCACACCGGTCCCGAACAGGCCGCAGTCAGGCAGCGCTCGACTGGGCGGTGTTCGATCGGACAGCTCTGTCC
>JBOHCW010000234.1:0-5532 GCA_050725375.1 Actinocrinis sp.
CACCAGGAGCCAGGCCATGCTCCCAGTGTCCGGAAATCGGGCCGGACTCACAATTCAGATCAAGGCAGCCAACGGCGACGGGGATTCGCGTCTGCGGCGTGTCCGTGACAAAAGGTGTGCCAACGGCCGAAAAGGCGGCATCAGTCATAAGGCCGACCGGGGTGGCCGAGGCCGCGCCGCTGGTCCAGGCTCGAACTGAGGACGAGGTCCGCACGCGGGAAGGATGGCGGCGATGAAGGTGGGCGGATCGACGCGGGGCACGCCGATGGACCGTGCCGTCAACATCGGGCCGGTGCTCTCCGAGCGGCTCGGCTCGGTCGGCATCGAGACGCTGGAGCAGCTCAAACACCTCGGCGCGCTCCAGGCCTGGTCGCTGATCGCGGACCGGACGCCGGGCGAGGAGTGCGTGCACACCCTGCTCGCGCTGGAGGGCGCGATCCGCGCGGTGCGCTGGACGGCGATCGGCCGGCAGGAGCGTGACCGGCTGCTTTCCGCCGCCGGGCTGCGTTGATCCGGTCCGCGCCCGCCGCGCGCGAACGCGCAGGAGATCCACCCGGTTACTCAGAGTACTGATTCGCTTGGCGGCGGGCGGTACCGCTGCCGGTGCGCGTGTGGTCACGGGTCGAGGTCTCGCCGGTCGGTTTTCCGCTGGTCCGCTGCTCGCGCGGCTCAGCCGGCCAGCTTGCCGGACTGCAACGCGGACCAGGTGGCGGCATTCATCGAACCGGTCTGCTGCACCCCGACGGCCGCCTGGTACGCGCGCACAGCGCCAAACGTCGCGGCGTCAAAGCGTCCGTTGACGTCCAGGTGCGCGCCCTCGGCGCTGTTCAGCGCCTGCTGCAGCCGCTTGACGTCGGCAGACCGCTGTCCGTAGTGCAGGTTCGTCCTGGTACCGGCCGCGATCAGCGCGGTGTACGTGGACCGGCCGACCACGGCGGCCGGATCGCCGGTCACCCCGGCGTGCGCCTGGAAGTCGATGACAGCCTGGGCGGTCGCGGCGTCGTACTGGCCGGTCGCGTCGTGGTGGTAGAAGCCGAGCGAGTGTAGACGGCTCTGTACGTAATGCACGAGTGCGCCAGTAGAGCCCTGCGACAGCGGCAGCGTGGTGCCGCCGGCCGCGGGCTGCGACTGGCTGGCGCTCGGGGACGCGGAGGGTGACGGGCTCGCCGAACCCGGCGCGAGCTGCACGGCCTCGACCGACTGCTGCGCGGTGGCGCCGGTGGCCGGCGCGGTCGCGGTGTCGGTGGCCGAACCGGTGGCGCCGCCGCCACCGTTGCCGCCGCCGAGGTAGATCAGACCGAGGATGATCGCCGAGACCACGGCGACGGCCGCGAGCGCGCCCCACAGGACCGGCTTGCGCACGGCCGGCTCGTCGTCGTCATCCCACTGCTCGCCGGGCGGGACCTGGTCGGGGCCGCCGGGGACGCCGTTGCCCGGCTGTTGCGGATACGAGAGCTGCGTCGGTGAGGCGGAGAAGGCGTCCACCTGCCGAGTCGCGGCGGTCGGCGCGTAGGCGGGCAGCGTGCCGGACGGGGGAGGCGGCATCCGGTAGTCGGCCTCGACCGGCGGTAGCAGCTGGGTGCGGCTGTGCGGATTGACCTCGCCCTCGGCCCGCCGGAACAGCGAGTCGAAGTCGGTGTTCGGCACGGCGTGCGCCGGTTTGTGCGCGGCGGCATCGACCGGCGTCCCGCACATCCGGCAGAACCGGCCGTCCAGCGACTCGCCGCAGGAGCTGCAATAGCCCACCGCTCGTCACGCTCCATCGGTTACCCGTGAGGTCAACGCCGCGCGGCGCGCGGCCCGACTGCCGGTCGGCAACTTTAGTACGGCGTAGCGCACGCCTGATACAGAACGTACCGACCCTTTGCCGACCCGCTACAAGAATGGGACATAGGGCGGGTCCTTGTGCGTCAGCGGGACTAACCGCCCTCTCGAAGCTTGTGGGCGCTGTCCGTTGTCATAGGTACTGCCTGGCGGCGGCTGCCGCCTGTGCGCCGTACGACGAGCCGAAGAGCACTGCGTGAACGAGCAGCGGGTGCAGCTGGTGCAGGCCGATGCGGTCGCGCCAGTCCTCGTCCAGGGGGTGCACCTCGTCGTACGCGGCCACGATGGTCTCCAGGTACGGCGGCTCGAACAGCGCCATCATCGCCAGGTCGGTCTCGCGGTGGCCGCCGTGCGCCGCCGGGTCGATCAGCCAGGCCCGTCCGCGGGTGTCCCAGTGGATGTTGCCGGCCCAAAGGTCGCCGTGGATGCGTGCGGGCAGTTCGGGCGGGCCGGCCAGGTCCTCTATACGGTCGCAGACCTGCTCGATCGCGACCGCGCCGTCCTTGTCCACCGCACCGCGGTCCACGGCCGCGCGCAGATAAGGCAGCACTCTGCGCTTGGTGTAGAACTCGGGCCACTCCTCGTCTTCGCCGTTGTCCAAGGGCAGCGCGCCGATGTATCCGGGCCACGGCGCACCGTACGACTGGGCACCGCGCGCGTGCAGAGTGGCGAGCTGACGGCCGAACTCCTCGGCACCGTCGGGCGCGGCGCGGCCTGGCGCGATCCAGGGCGTGACCAGCAGCGAATCGCTCACGCCGAGCACTTCGGGCACGCGTGCGCCCTCAGCCTCGCGCAGCCAGCGCAGCCCTTCCGCCTCGGACGCGAGGAAATCCGGGTCCTGGCCGCCGGTGGCCTTGACGAACACGTTGCCGCCCGCGAGCAGCGCGACCCGGTAGGTGCCCGCACCCCCGGCGCCGGTGCCCAGCGCCGTCACCCCGACCACGGCGCTCCCGAGCACCGCGGCCACCTGGTCGCCGATCACCCTGCCCTCGTCTCCAGCGCCTCGCCGATGTGCGACAGCAGGTCCGGCATCGCCGCCTCGACCATCGCCAGGCATTCTTCGAAGCCTGCCAGAGAACCGTAGTACGGATCCGGCACGTCCCGATCGCCGGGACCGGCCGCCGGGTCGAACTCGCGCAGCAGGCGCAGCTCGGCCGGCGGGTTCGCGCCGTCCGAGCCGCCGGGCGCGTCGGCCCAGCGTCGCAGAGTGCGCAGATGCCCGCCGTCCAGGGCGATCACCAGATCGCGCCGCCGCAGGTCCGCCGGCTCGAACCGGCGCGCCGTGTGCCGGGACGGATAGCCGTGCCGGGCCAGCACCCGGACCGTACGCGGGTCCGCGTCCTCGCCGGCGTGCCAGCCGCCGGTGCCCGCGCTGTCCACCTCGACCCGGCCGTCGAGGCCCGCCCCGGCGAGTTCGGCGCGCAGGACGGCCTCGGCCATCGGGGAGCGGCAGATGTTCCCCGTGCAGACGAAGCAGATCCGGTATGGGTGTTGTTCTTCACTCATGGTTGTTCAGAGTCAGGTGGTTGTTCAGAGTCATGTGGTTCTTCAGTGTCATGATCGCGCGTGGGTGGCCACCGCTTGTCGGCTGTGGGCTGCCCCGGCACTCCCTTACTTCTTCTTGTCGTCGGGCAGCGCGGCGTGCAGCAGGATTGAGACCGCGGTGATGATGAGCGAGCCGAGCAGCGCGTACCAGAAGCTCGACACGTGGAAGCGCACCGCGAAGTGGTCGGAGATCTTCGAGGTGAGCAACAGCATGAGGGCGTTGATGACGAAGGTGAACAGCCCGAGTGTCAGCAGCTGGATGCCGAAGCTGAACAGCTTGACGACCGGCCTGATGAAGGTGTTGACCAGGCCGAAGATGAGCGCGACCAGCAGGACGGTCCACACCAGCTGGAATCCGGTGCCGTGGAACGCGATGCCCGACGTGACCACGAGTGAGGCCACATACAGTCCGACCGCGTTCACAAGGATCTTGATCACGAATTTCTTCATGGGCGCATGTTCCCGCAAGTGGCACGCTTCGGCCAAGAAGGTGTGGCAAGCTGTTGTAGAAGGGTACGGGTGGCGCTCGCAGAGCGTTGTGTATCACCCATCCGCGTCAGAGCCCGCCGCAAAAACGGGCATTTTGTGCGACACAGGATATGATCGACGCCATGACAGCAGTGGATGACCGGCTCGGCCACATGGTCAAGAGCCTTGAGCAAGAGCTCTCCGGAGCTAAGGATGCGGCGCTGCGCCCGATGGGCCTCACCGTCCCGCAGTACTCGGCGTTGTTAGTGATCGCTGACACGCCGGGTATCAGCGGGGCCGAACTCGCCCGTCGGTGCCTGGTGACTCCGCAGACGATGACGACGGTCCTGGGCAACCTGACCGTCAAGGGTCTCATCGAGCGGCGCACCGTCCCGGGTCAGGGCCGCGCGATGGAGACCACGATCACCGCGGCGGGCAAGAGGTTGCTCGGCCGCGCCGACAAGAAGATCCTCGAGGTTGAGGAGCTGCTCAGCGGGCAGCTCAGCAAGGCGGACCAGCAGTCACTGCGCAAGCTGCTGGAGAAGTGCCGTAGCGCCTTCGCGAACGCGACGCCGATGGTCGAGGCCGAGGCCGTGAAGGCCCCTGCCGAAGCCGCGCGTCCGGCGCGTAAGGTCGCGAAGAAGGCACCCGCCGCCAAGAGGCCTGCGAAGAAGACCGCTTCCAAGCGCACTGCGACGCGCGCGAAGAAGGCGTGACCCCGCTTTACGACAGCCGGTGTACATCACGGTAGTCACACGCTGACCCATGCGCCTCAGGAGCACGAGTCAGTGCACTTCGGTCACTGCGGTCTCATTGGTATCAATGGTTTCAGTGCGACATGGCAGTACCGCGCGGTGGGCCCTCCCGGACACCGCGCCCCGGGCCACACAGCTGCGGGTAACAGCTGTGCGGCTCAGGTGCCTATAGCCCGCCGGGGTGCGCTAGATCCCGGCGGGCTCAACCCTGCCCCACGTTGAGAGCCGGCCGTACTTCGGACCCGGCCGGTCGCGTGAGTACATCCGCGATCCTCCCGCCGCGTCGCAGGCTTCGTCCTCTGCGCCTGGACGTTCTGCACGCCCAACGCTCTCGGCGCCTCAACCGGCGTTGCTTTATCCGGCCCTGCTTCATCTCACGCTGCGTGGGCACCCTTCTGTTGTGCCCTTCACCGCTCACACCGTGCCAGCACCCGCCGCGAGGTGTAGTTAGAGGTACTAGCGTTCCCCGTTAACGCGATATATCGTGGATTAGGGAACGGGGACGACGTTCCGAACGTTCTTCAGACAGGTGCCGTGACGCGCGGCGCCGCAGACGCTCCAAGAAGGGGTTGGGGAAGGCAGATGCCAACCTGGCTTAAGGCTGTCCTGGCGGTCGCCGGAGTGGTGATTGCCGCCAAGATCGTGATCGCGCTGGTCACCGCGGTGTTCAGCTCGCTGTTCTTCGTCGCGCTGGTCGCCGGCGGCGCGGGCGTGCTCTGGTACGGCTACCGCCGGTTCGTGAACTCGCTGCCCGCCTACAAGCGCCGGCAGATCCGCAACAAGCGGGACTACTGATCCGGCGGGTTGCGCGGCAGCGCGCACGACGGGGGTGATCGACGGTTTCGGTCGGCACGCGCGATCAGCCGCGTGATCGATGCCGTCCTGATTTACGGGGAACGGGATTGAGGCGATAAGGCCGCTGCCCCGGACCGAATGAGGA
>JBOHCW010000235.1:0-3679 GCA_050725375.1 Actinocrinis sp.
TGTCGTTGTCCTTCAGGTAGACACCGCCGATCTCGGCGAGCAGCGGGCTCGTCGCGGCGAACACGCTGGTGCTGGCGCCCTGTTGCGGGGTCTTGAGCTCGCGGTCGGGGTCGATGATCGGCTGACCAGCATCGTCGATCAGTCCCATGGCCCGCCGCTGGTCATTGCTTAACGAATCGGTGCGCGCTTCGCCCTCGGCGATGTGGGGCCCGAGGTTCGTGCCGTGGATGATGCCCGGGTGCACGGCGTAGCCGTGGATGCCGTCGTGTGCCCATCGGCGGTCCAGCTCGACGGCGAACAGGACGTTGGCGGTCTTGGACTGGCCGTAGGCGAGCCAGGGCTCGTACTCGCGCCGCTCGAAGTGGATGTCCTCGAACGTGACGCCCGCGCGCCGGTGCGCGCTGGAGCTGACGGACACCACGCGTGCCCCCTCGGCCTCGGCGAGGGCCGGGTGCAGGCCGGTGGCCAGCAGGAAGTGCCCCAGGTGGTTGGTGGCGAACTGCGACTCCCAGCCCTGCGGCGTGCGGCTGAGCGGGCTGGCCATCACGCCGGCGTTGTTGACCAGGATGTGCAGCGGTCCCTGCCACGCGGCGGTGAACGCCTTGACCGATGCCGGGTCGATCAGGTCGAGCGACGCGACGCGGATCTGCTTTCCGGTGGTGGCCGCGATGTCCTCGGCGGTGGCGTGGCCCGCGTCGAGGTTGCGCACGGCGATGGTGACGTCCGCTCCGGCGCCGGCCAGCGTGCGTGCGGTCTCGACGCCGATTCCGGAGGCGCCGCCGGTGACGATCGCGGTGCGGCCGGCCAGGTCGACCCCGGCGACGACCTCGGCTGCGGTGGACTTCGCGTCGAACGGAGTCAGGAGACGGTCGGTAGACGATGCCATGGTGCGTTTCCCGTCCTACGCGGCGCGCCTTCAGGACGGGCGCGCCTGAGTGTAGACTTAAACGGAGGATCCTCCGTTAATGAAGACTGTAAGCGGAGGGTCCTCCGGTTAGCAAGTCGGCTGGTCCGCCGAGTCATCGGCGCGGGTAGGGTCTACAGCCGCATGCTAAATCGGATGAGGACGCACGACGATCGGAGACTGCCGTGGCCGGCACCGGCCCCCGTGCCCCGCGCGCGGACGCGCTGCGCAACCGCGAGCGGCTGCTCGAAGCCGCCGTGCGCGCGTTCTCGCAGGACGGCGAGGTGACGCTGGAGGCCATCGCGAAGCAGGCGGGCGTCGGCATCGGCACGCTGTACCGGCACTTCCCGAGCCGCGAGGCGCTGGTGGAGGCGGCGTACCGGGATCAGCTCGACCGACTGGTCGATCCGGTGCCGCGGCTGATCGACGCGCTGCCCGCCGACGAGGCGCTGCGCACGTGGATGGACCGGTTCGCCGACTACATGACCACCAAGCGCGACATGGGCGACGCCCTGCGCAAGGTGATCGCGTCCGGCGCCAACCCGTACTCGCACAGCCGGGAGAAGCTGCTCGGCGCGGTCAAGCTGCTGCTGGACGCGGCGGGCCGTGCGGGCAGCGTGCGCACGGACCTCGACGCGATGGACATCCTGTCGAGCATGAGCGGCCTGACACTCGCGGCCGGCGAGCCGCGCCAGCGCGAGCAACTGGGCCGGATGCTGGACCTGCTGATGGACGGGCTGCGGCTGCGGTAGCCGCGGAACGATTAAGGCCGCTGAGTCGAAAGTTTCACCGGGTTCGTCCGGAATGAGTCCGGGTGACTCAGCCCGTTGTGCCCTCTGACGTGTGCGCACAGGCAGCGCCGGTTCCGCAACGCCCTGAGGTTCCCGGGCGCCTTCCGCACACCCGTTCACCGCTCGGCCCGCCGCGGTTACGCTCCGGCCGACCAGCCTCCCGCCGAACCCAACGAAGGGTGGGTAATGTGAGGAAGCAGAGAAGATTGACGCTGACCGGAGTGGCCGTGACGCTGGCCGCTCTGGCGGCGTCGCTGGTGGGCGCGGCCCCGGCCTCGGCGCACGGTGCGATGATGATCCCCGGAAGTCGCACGTTCCTGTGTTACGAGGACGGGCTGACCTCCACCGGGCAGATCGTGCCGCAGAACCCCGCGTGCCAGGCCGCCGTCGCGACCAGCGGCACCACCCCGCTGTACAACTGGTTCGCCGTCGGCAATCGCAGCGGCGCCACCAGCGGCGGCACGGTCGGGTTCATCCCCGACGGGAAGCTGTGCAGCGGCAACAGCAACTACTTCGACTTCTCCGGGTTCGACCACGTGGACGCGAACTGGCCGGTCACCCACCTGACGGCGGGCGCCGCGATCCAGATCCAGTACAACAAGTGGGCCGCGCACCCGGGAACCTTCTCCCTCTACGTCAGCAAGCAAGGTTGGGACCAGACCCAGCCGCTGACCTGGGCCGACATGAACACCACCCCGTTCTCCACCGCGACGATGCCGCCGTCCGTCGGTGATCCGGGCAGCATATCCAGTTACTACTACTGGAACGCCACGCTGCCCGCGGGGCTGACCGGCCGCCACGTCATCTACTCGGTGTGGGCGCGCTCGGACAGCACCGAGACCTTCTACGGCTGCTCCGACGTGGTCTTCGACGGCGGCAGCGGCCAGGTCACCGGGATCGGCGCCACGGCCCCGCCGCCGCCGAGCGTGCAGTGTTCGGCCTCGTACACGATCACCAACAGCTGGCCGGGCGGCTTCCAGGCCAACGTGACGGTCACCAACCCGACCGCCTCGACGATCAACGGCTGGACGGCGAGCTGGGACATGCCGGACGGCGAGTCGATCAGCAGCGCCTGGAACGGCACCGTGTCCCAGGCCGGCTCGCTGGCCACGGTCAAATCGGCGAGCTGGAACGGGCAGTTGGCCGCGAACGGCAGCACCTCGTTCGGGTTCACCGCGAACTACACCTCAACACCGGCGGTGCCGGCCAGCGTGTCCTGCTCCAGTCCCTGACCGGATCGGGCGGCACCCGTCCGGTTCAGAACGCGTGAACGGCCGTGAGCGGCCGTGCGGACACGGAACGTGCCGCCGCTCACGGCTCAGGGCCCTGTCAGTACTGCTTGAGGAGTCTGCGAATGCCGGTTCGCTTGGTTCGCGACGTCTGTGCAACGCCGCGGCGCACGCTCACCGCCGCCGTGGCCGTGGCCGGCGTACTGTGCGCCGCCGCGGCGTGCGGCACGTCGACGAACACTGCGACGCGCGGCGCCGGACAGCACGTCACGGCCTCGGCGCAGGCCTCGCAGGGCGGGATGGACGACATGGGCGACATGGCCGGCATGCCGACCGTCGCGCCGATCGCCGAGGCCGCGCCGCTGGCCAACGGACTGGCGAGCAGCTTCAGCGGCTACGTGTATCTGCCCTCTGCGGAGACCGTGGCCGCGGACAAGCCGGGCGAATACACGTTCCACATCACCGGCCCCGACGACCACGCGCTCACGCGGTATCAGCCCTATGAGAGCAAGCTGGTGGTCTACTATCTGATCCGCACCGACCTCTCCGGATTCCGGCAGCTAGACGCGACGATGCGCGAGGACGGCACGTGGACCGTCGCGCTGCCCGCGCTCCCTCCCGGCACCTACCGCACGTATGTCACGTTCGCGGCTCCGGACTCCAGCGTCGCGACGCCGAAGATGTACGTGCTCTCCCACGCGTTGACCGTGCCCGGTCACGCCGCGGCCGCGCAGCCGCTGCCGAAGCCGTTCGCG
>JBOHCW010000236.1:0-2329 GCA_050725375.1 Actinocrinis sp.
GCGCACGACCGGCTTGAGGACGGCGAACCACAGCGCCGCCGCGGCGATGGCCGCCAGGACCGCGATGCCAGCGGCCTTGCCGACCCAGCCCGGGATCGCGGCCTCCTGCAACAGGCTGGCGTCCAGCGGGTCCGGCGCGCTCGCGCCGGCGGCCGCGCCCGCTTCGGCGGGACGGGCCGCGACCGTGAAGCGGTGCAGCACGCTCGGGCCGCGCCAGAAGCGGGTCCGGGCGCGGGTGCGCGCGGTCACGAAGACGGCCGAGCCGGGCGCGACCTCGATGCGCGGCGGCGCGACGGTGACGTCGACCAGGTCCTGCGTGTCCCAGCCGGACACCTCGACCACGGCCGGCGCGTTGCCGCGGTTGTCGATCGCGACGCGGTACTTGCCGGCCCGCTTGCCGCGTGCGCGGCCGGTGCGCGGGGACAGGTCCGCGCTCAGCACGGGCACGCCCGCGATGTCGAGCACGCCCTCCTCGACCCGCGGGTGCAGCGGGTCCTCGTTCGAGGTGATCCGCACCGCGTACGGGCGCGGGCCGGGTGTCAGGCCGGGGTCGACTGGGGGCGTGAACCGCAGCGTGGCGGTCCCGCCCTGTCCCGGGAATAGCGACAGCTCGGCGGGCTCGGCCAGCGCCCAGGGCGCGGGGTCGCCGAGCACTTCGAAGGTGAACGAGTCCACCACGGTGCCGGTGTTGGTGACGGCGAGTTCGACCTGCGCGACGGTGCCCGGCGCGACCGGTCGCGCGACCGGTGTCAATGACGCTTCTGCTCCCATGGCGCCGACGGTACGTGCGCGGATGACGCGGCGTCAGACGCATCCGGGCAGCCCGGCGGGCGGGTGCCGGCTCCCCTTCGCGCTGCCCGATCGGGAAGCGCGCACGGACCGGTCGGCTGCCCGAAGCGGCCTGCCGCGCGGCGGCCCGGCGGCGGCACGCTTCCTCTCGTGATCCTTGAGACGGACCAGGCGCTCCTGGCGGTGACGAAGGCGCGCGTCCTCGGCAACGCCGCGGTCGCGGTGACCTTCGATCCGCCGGCGCGCCCGTGGATCCAGGCGCTCAAGACTCCGGCGGTCAACTTCTTCCTGTTCGACGTGCGGGAGAACGGGCACCGCCGCGACGTGATGTACGAACAGGTCCGCGATGAGGGGGGAAAGGTCGTCGGGCACCGCCCGCCGGCCTTGCAGTACGACCTGCACTACACGGTCACGGTCTGGGGCGCGCCGATCGCGGTGGAGCACCGGATCCTCGCTCTGGTGCTGCGCTGTTTCGGCGCGCTCCCGACACTTCCGCGCGCGCTGCTGCCCGAAGCACTGGCCCAGTCCCGGCACGAGGTGCACCTGGCCACGGCGGCCGGGACCAAGCGCGGGATGTTCCTGAACCTGGCCGGCGAGGTGAAGCTCGGGTTCGAGCTGACGGCGACGGTCGCCATGCCGGTGCCGGACGAGCCGGCGGCCCAGCCGGTCAACCAGGCGCAGGTGACTGTCGCGCCGAAGCCGAGCGAGGCGCAGCCGGCGGCGGGAACGCGGGCGGCCGGACAGCAGGGCGGTGCCGAGACGCAGGCCGCCGAGACGCAAGCCACTGAGACGCGGACCGCTGAGGCGTCCGCGCCGAGCGGGACCGGAGCGCCCGAAACGGTGACTCACGGACAGAGCCAGTAAGCGCACACAGCAGCAGGTGTACGTGACAGCAGCCATCGAACACTGAGTTAACCGACACAGGAGGGAACCGACGATGAGCGGTCTTGAGGACATCCCGTTGATCGGCGACGTCGCGGGCGTGGCGATCCACGGCGCCGAGGCGATCGGCGACGCGGTCACCGGCGACTGGGACGGCGCGGCCGACCAGGCGCAGTCGATGGCCGGCAGCGCGATCGGCGTGGCGACCGGCGGCATCTCGACCGCGGTCGAGGACGTGTACGACGCGGCGGCCGGCGGCCTGGGCCTGCCGGACTCGCACGAGCTGGGCCACGACGTGCTGCAGGGCGCCGGAAACGCGCTCGGCGACGGCGCGTACGAGCTGATGAACGGCTCGGACGACGGCGGCCTCGGCGGCGGCGACCCGTTCGGCGGAGCCGGCGGCGGCGCGGGCGGCGGGGACGACTCGTCGTCGGGCGGCGACTACGGCGGCGACGCCGGCGACGGCAGCGGTTACGACATGGGCGGCGGCGACGGCTCCGAGTACTGACGGTTGCCGGTCGCGGCGGTCACGCGCGGCGGGTCCATGCGTGCATGGCTCAGCACGTCAGCACTCTTTCGGTTCACTGATTATCAGTTGACTGACTCGTACCACGTCAATCCGCCCGGCGCGGCGGTCCGGTCCGCACCCCCGTGGGAC
>JBOHCW010000237.1:0-6754 GCA_050725375.1 Actinocrinis sp.
CGGCTGGACGCTCGGCTTCTCGTTCACGGCCGGCCAGACTGTGACGCAGGGCTGGAACGGCACCTGGTCGCAGAGCGGCGCGAACGTCACGGTGGCCGGCATGAGCTGGAACGGCTCGATCCCCACCGGCGGCTCGCTGCAGATCGGCTTCAACGGCGCCTGGTCCGGCACCAATCCGAGCCCGACCGCGTTCACGCTCAACGGCGTGGCCTGCAACGGCGGCTCGGCCACCGGCAGCCCGACGCCGACGGCCACCTCCTCGCCCTCGCAGTCCGCCTCGGCCAGCCCGTCCGCCTCGCCCACCGGCAGCACCGGCGGCAACGGCCCGGCCCCGCAGCTGCACGTGTCCGGCAACAAGCTGGTCAACGCGAGCGGCGCGGCGGTCGTGCTGCACGGCGTCAACCGCGCCGGCGGCGAGTACTCGTGCGTCCAGGGCAACGGGTTCTTCGACGGCCCGGTGGATCAGGCCTCGGTCACCGCGATCAAGAGCTGGCACGCCACCGCCGTACGTGTCCCGCTGAACGAGGCGTGCTGGAACGCCGAGTCGTACGTGAACTCGGCCTACTCCGGCGCCGCGTATCAGAACGCGGTCAAGAACTTCGTCAACCTGTTGAACGCCAACGGCCTGGTCGCGATCCTCGACCTGCACTGGACCGACGGGGTGTACACCGGCAACTCCTCCGGCTGCTCCTCGGCGCAGGCCACCTGCCAGAAGCCGATGCCGGACGCCGCGCAGGCGATCCCGTTCTGGAGCTCGGTCGCCGGCGCCTTCAAGGGCAACAACGCGGTCGTCTTCGACCTGTTCAACGAGCCCTACGCGTCACGCGCGACCGGTGACTCCACCTCGGGCTGGCAGTGCTGGCTCAACGGCGGCACCTGCAACGGCATCGGCTACCAGGTCGCGGGCATGCAGGCCATGGTCAACGCGGTACGCGGCGCCGGCGCGAACAACGTGCTGATGCTCGGCGGCGAGGAGTACTCGAACGACCTGACCGGCTGGCTGGCCCATGAGCCGACCGACCCGGACCACAACCTGGTCGCCTCGATGCACTCGTACAACTTCAACACCTGCTCCAACCAGTCCTGCTGGACCAGCCAGATCGCCCCGGTGATCGCCAAGGTGCCGGTGGTGGCCGGCGAGATCGGCGAGAACGACTGCTCCGGCAGCTACATCAACTCACTGATGTCCTGGCTGGACTCGCAGGGCACGGGCTACCTGGCCTGGACCTGGAACGACTGGAGCGGCGGCTGCTCCAGCGGCCCGACGCTGATCTCCGACTACACCGGCACCCCGACGAACTACGGCGCGGCGTACAAGGCGCACCTGCTCTCAATCGGGTGACGTGACTGAGCCCACCGAACCGTTTGATGTATTCATGCGTTTCTTAGGTGGGCGCAGTATAAGTAGGTGCATAGCGCTGGACCGGCGCCGCGCATAAAGAGCCGCCCGCACCGTGGCCTGTAGTGGGGTTACGGTGCGGGCCTCTTTGCTTGATTGACGCAGTGTGCGGCGCGGTGTGCGACGCAATGTGTGGCGCAGCGTGTGCCCTACGACTCCAGGCGCACGACGCGAACGCCGAACGGCGGCAGCACGACGCTGTCCTCAGCGAGCCGCGCGCCGTCATGCACGGACGGCTTCACCACCAGCTCCTCGGCCGCCTGGCTGACGAACCAGACGTGGCGCGTGCCGTCCTCGTGCACGAGCACGTCCGTGGCGACGCGCGGGTCGTCGACCGTCACCGGCCGCATCACGCCCGCGAAGTCGGCCAGCGCGTCGTACAGGTCGCGGGTCGGGTCGGGATTGACCCGCGGCAGGGCGGCCGCCATGTGCTCGATCGGGTAGGTGCAGAACACCATCGAGCCCGCGCCGACCCGCCGCACCAGCAGTGCCGGGCGGCCCGCGCCGTCCACGGCCACCACCTCGGCGTCGGTCGGCACGACCGGCAGCATCGTGCGGCTGTGAGCGTTGCCGCCGGTGCGGAACACCAGCCGGTCGCCCTGCTCCAGCGCGCCGAACGGCCGGGTGAATTCGAACTCGAACTCATCCCGCTCCACCGGGTCCATCAGGCCGTAGACCAGCTGGTGTTCGAACCCGAACAGCTTGTTCATCGCCGCGTGCCAGGGACCGCGCTGGTTCATGTGCGTGCCGGTGGCGTAGGACACGTACACGGTCGCGCCGTCCGCCGCGAGGTCGGCCAGCCGGTACCAGGTCGGCGCGAGCAGCTGCTTGGTCGAGGGCACCAGGTACAGCTTGGCGTCGGCGCCGATCCCGTCGCTCTCCCGCGCGAGCGCGACGGGCAGGTCGGCCAGCCGGGCCGCGATGTACGCCTGCCGCAGCGTCTCGAAGATGTACGACCCGTCGGCCGGCGGCTCGGTGAACGGGTACTGGGTGTCCAGGTACGAGCTGACCACCAGCGCGGTCTCGGCGTCGGCGCGGCGCAGCCGGGTGAAGTCGACCTCGGCGAGCACGTCGGCGAACGCGCGCACCTCGGCCAGCTGCGGCTTGGGCGTGCCCTGCGCGTCGGTCAGGCCGAAGTGCAGCTCGAAGGGGTGGTGCCGGTACGGGTCCTGATGTTCGAGCCCGTCGAAGTCGGTGTTGTTCCAGGCGCCCCAGCCGGTCGCGCCGGCCAGCAGCGAGTTGTGCAGCGCCTGCCGGTAGTAGTGCGCGCCGTTGGCGTCCGAGGCGAAGTCCGAGGTCAGCCCGAACTCCTCCAGCACCACCGGCCTGCCGAACGAGCCGGCCAGCTCGCAGATCCACGCGGCGGTGTAGTGCTGGCGGACCGCGTCGTCGCCCATGGGGTACGAGTGCGGGCCGATGAAGTCGCACAGCCGGGCCGTGTCGCGCAGCCGGAAGCCGTTGTCCCGGCCGGTGATCTCCAGGCCCCAGGCGCCGTCGCCGAGCGAGATCGGCTGGTGCCCGCCCGCTTCGCGCACCGCGGTGACGATCAGCTGCGCCCAGGAGGAGACCGCCTCGCGGGAGGACGGGCCGCCGTACAGCGGCATCTCGTTGCTCACCAGCCAGCCGGCGACCGCCGGGTGCGCGGCGTAGCGCCGGGCCATCTCGCCGGCGAACCACGCCTCCTGCGCGACCATCCACACGTCGCCGTACAGGTCGCGCCCGCCGCGCCAGGCCGGGTCCCAGTTCTCGCCGGACATGTGGCCGACGAACAGGGTCGGGATCGAGTACATGCCCAGCTCGGCGTGCAGGTCGAGGAAGGTCGCGTAGTTCGCGCAACAGTCCTCTGATACGGTGTTCGGCTCCGGCATGAAGTCCGGCCAGTAGAAGAACGAGCGGGTGAAGGTGATCCCGTGCTCCCGCATGGTGCGCAGCTCGGACCGCACCGTCTCCGGTTCGAACCGGCGCCACATCAGCGGCCCGCCGGCGCGGGACCAGAAGTTCACACCGAGCCACGGCGCGGGACTGGAACCGGGTTCGCCGGACAGCCGGAGGGAGGGACGGAGCATGCGGGTCACGACCTTTCACGGGCGGGACGGGGCGCGGCGGCGCGCGAGGATCCGGCGGCCGCCGCGCCCTCGCGTGCTATACCGGTTTAGTGGATCGTAAATCGGCGCGGTGCGCAAGAGCCTTTTCGCGGCCGGGCCGGTGAGCTCGCCCGCGGATCGCGCCCGCGGATCCCGCGGCGCGTACCTCGGAGCACTGCCTTGGCGATCGGTACCTCGCATGTCACCGTAGACTTCCACCGAACAGGGTGGGTAGCGGGTTGCCACGGGAGGTCTCCGGAGTGAAACGGCCGACGATCGCGGACATCGCGCAGCGCGCCGGGGTCACCAAGGCCGCGGTCTCGTTCGCGCTCAACAACCAGCCGGGGGTCTCGCCGACCACCCGGCAGCGGATCCTGGAGATCGCCCGCGAGATCGGCTGGCAGCCCAACAGCGCGGCCCGCGCCCTGTCCGACGGCCGGGCCGGCGCGTTCGGCCTGGTGATCGACCGGCCGGCCGGCATCCTCGGCGCCGAGCCGTGGTTCATGCAGCTGATCGCGGGCATCCAGGGGGAGCTGGCCGCCGGGCACACCGCGCTGCTGTTCACCGTCGCCGAGGACCGCGACGCCGAGATCGGCCTCTACCGCACCTGGTGGGCACAGCGCCGGGTCGACGGGGTCTTCATGGTCGACCTGCGCATCGACGACCCGCGGATCGAGGTGCTGCGCGAGTTGGCGCTGCCGACCGTGGTGATCGGCTCGCCGGAGGGCTCGGGCGGGTTGTCCGCCGTGTGGACCGACGACGCGAGCGGGGCCCGCTCGGTGGTCGACCACCTGGCCGGGCTGGGGCACCGGCGCATCGCCCGGGTGACGGGCATGGCAGACCTCTGGCACACTCGCGTGCGCACCGACGCGTTCCTGGAGGCCGCGAAGATGGCCGGCATCGACGCGTACTGCGTCACCGCCGACTACACCGCCGAGGGCGGCGCCGACGCGACCTCGTTGCTGCTGGCCGAGCCCGAGCCGCCGACCGCGATCGTCTACGACAATGACCTGATGGCCGTGTCCGGCCTCGGCGCGGCGCAGCGGCTGGGCGTGGACGTGCCCGGCGAGGTGTCCATGGTCGCCTGGGACGACTCGGTGCTGTGCGAACTGGTGCACCCGGCGTTGACCGCGCTGGCCCGCGACGTGACCTCGTACGGAGCGCACGCCGCCGCGCGCCTGCTGGAACTGGCGTCCGGCGGGCAGCCCGGCGACCGCGGCGAGCCCGCCGCCGTCCTGACCCCGCGCGCCTCCACCGCGCCGCCTGCACGGTCGCGGTAGCGCGCGGCGTAGCAGAACCCGCATCCGGTCCGTTATCCGGCCCGATCTTTCCCGCTGAGATTTCGGTGGGCCCGTTGCGGAACTCTTGACGCTTAACCGGTTCAGTGCCAGCATCCGTGAACACTCGGCAATGCCGCGGGACCCCTCACCCGGCTCGCGGCGGCACCCGCCTGGGTTGACGACGCCTTCTGAAATCCGCGCAAGCACTCCTGGCGAAGCAAAGTGAGGCTCAACGATGAGAACACGATGGCGGGCCGGATTCGCCCTTGTCCTGGCACCCGTCCTGGCAGCAGCCGCCGCCTGCGGCAGCGGCGGCTCGAACTCCCCGGCCAAATCCGCCGGGCCCAGCGGCCTGATCACCGCGACGACCGGCTCGACCTCGCCGTTCGTGGCGAACTTCAACCCCTTCTCGCCGAACGTGCAGGTCGGCGCGAACGGGATGCTCTACGAGCCGCTGATGTTCATCAACACCGCCAAGGCCGGCGACATCGAGTCCTGGCTGGCGAAGTCCTACACCTGGAACAGCGACGGCACCGCGATCACCTTCAAGCTGCGCACCGGCGTGACCTGGAACGACGGCAAGCCGTTCAGCGCCGCCGACGTGGCCTACACCTTCAACCTGCTCGCGCAGAACGCCGCGCTCAACACCAGCGGCCTGCCGATCAAGGACGCGACGGCGTCGGGTGCCGACTCGGTGACGATCACCTTCACCAAGCCCGCCTACCAGCAGCTGGTCTACATCGCCGGCAAGACCCTGATCCTGCCGCAGCACATCTGGTCCACCGTCTCGAACCAGAAGACCTGGGCCGACGCGCAGCCGGTCGGCACCGGCGCCTGGAAGGTCGGCAAGGTCAACAGCCAGGTGATGGAGCTGACCGCGAACACGCACTACTACATGCCCGGCCTGCCCAAGGTGAAGACGATCAGGTTCCTGACCTTCACCGGCAACAGCACCGCCGACGAGGCCATCGAGGCCGGCCAGATCGACTGGGGCGGCGGCTTCGTGCCGGACATCAAGAAGAACTTCCTGGCCAAGAACTCCAAGTACGCGGTCGAGGACATCCCGCTGTCGGTGGCCTATCTGGTGCCCAACTACAAGCAGGGCCCGACCTCGCAGCTGCCGGTGCGCCAGGCGATCAGCCAGGCGATCGACCGCGACTTCATCAGCCAGTCCGTCTACAACGGCTACGCCCCGCCGATCAACCCGATGGACCTGCTGACCCCGAACTTCAACAGCATCCTGGACCCGAGCCTGGCCGGCCGGAAGTTCGGCAAGGCCGACCCGTCCGGCGCCAAGCAGACCCTGCAGGCGGCCGGCTACACCCTCGGCTCCGACAACGTCTTCCGCGATCCCTCCGGCAAGCCGCTGAGCATCACGATCAAGTCGGTCACCGGCTGGAGCGACTACACCAGCGTCCTGCAGATCGTCGAGCAGGAGCTGGCGAGCGCCGGCATCAAGGTCTCCGTGCAGTCCGAGGCGCAGGCCTCCTGGCTGCAGGACCAGAACACCGGCAACTTCCAGATGATGATCGACAACTTCGGGTACACCTCGGACCCGTACCAGTACTACAACCAACTTCTCAACGGCACGGTGGCGCCGCCGCTGGGCAAGGTCGACCAGTTCGGCGACTACGGGCGCTTCGACGACCCGCAGATCGACACGCTGCTGGCGGACATCGCCGGGACGCAGGACGCGGCCAAGCAGAAGCAGGACTACTACCAGATCGAGCATCTGGTGATCAAGGACCTGCCGACGATCCCGCTGTTCGCCGCGCAGGACGAGATCGAGTTCAACGGCAACCACGTCAAGGACTTCCCGACCACGGACAACCCGTACGCCGCCCCGCCCATCTGGCTCCAGCCGGACGAGGGCTGGGTCGCGCTGCACATCGCCCCGGCCAACTGAGCCACGCCGCCGGTGCGGACCAGCGCTCAGCGGTCCGCACCGGCGCCCGTGCGCGATGACAGAGGCACGACGACGCGGTGCACAT